>NZ_JBSFJC010000050.1:0-58769 GCF_053597855.1 Kitasatospora sp. NPDC001225 | reverse complement strand
GCCGGCCCGAAGGGGTTCGGAACGAACTTCTCCGCCGTCAGGTCCGGGCGGCCCAGGTAACCACGGGCCAGACCGTCACCACCGATGAACAGCTCACCCGTCACACCCTGCGGCACCAGCTGAAGGCCACCGTCCAGAACGTGCAGCCGGGTGTTGGCCAGCGGGCCGCCGATCGAGACCCGCTCGACGCCGTCCGGGACCTCGCCCTGAGCGGACCAGATCGTCGTCTCGGTCGGACCGTAGACGTTGACCAGACGGCCGACCTGCGGCAGCAGCTCCCGCGCCAGGCCGGCGGTCAGCGCCTCGCCGCCCACCAGGGCGGTCACCGACACGTCCTCGAAACCCGCCGCCAGCAGCAGGCGCCAGCCCGACGGGGTCGCCTGGACATGGGTGACCTCGTTGCGGGCCACCAGCTCCACCAGTGCCGTCGCGTCCTTGGCCTGCTCTGCCGAGGCCAGGACGATGATCCCGCCGGTGATCAGCGGCAGGTGCAGCTCCAGACCCGAGATGTCGAACGACACCGACGTCGAAGCCAGCCACGTGCCCGGACGGCCGGGGGTCACGTCGTCACGGATCGAACCCAGCAGGTTCACCAGCGCACCGTGGCCGATCATCACACCCTTGGGGCGACCGGTGGATCCGGAGGTGTAGAGCACGTAGGCAAGGTCGTCCGAGGCGGGAACGACCCCGTCCCAGGCGTCATCACCCGCACCGTCCAGCTCCAGCCACGGACCCGCGTACTCACCCAGACGACCAGCCGGGTCGGCGTCGGTCAGGACGAGCGCGGCACCCGAGTCGGCAAGCATGTAGCCCACCCGCTCGGCCGGAAGCGACGGATCGACCGGAACATACGCAGCCCCCGCCTTCCACACACCCAGCATCGCCGCCACAACACCCGGACCACGGTCCACAAACAGACCCACAACCGATCCGGACCCGACCCCCCGCCCACGCAGCCGGCCCGCGATCCGCGAGGACCACGTGTCCAGCTCGCCATACGAAACCCGCTCCTCACCGAACACCACCGCGACCGCATCCGGCGAAGCAACCGCACGAGCCCGGAACAACTCCAGAGCCGAACCCGCACCCCACTCCACTGACGAACCACCACGCACCAGCGCGGCCCGCTCCGCCTCCGGCAACACCACACCCGACGCGTCACCGTCCGGATCCGCCGCCATCGCCTCCAGCACCAGCCGGTACAGCGCACCCAGCCGCTCGAGTGCGGCCCGGCTCACGACGTCCGACGTCGTGTTGAGGGCGATGTGCCCGTCGGAGGCGGTCACGTTGAGCGCGAACTCGTTGCCGCCGATGTCCTGCTGGACCGAGGTGCCGACGCTCGCGGTGCCGAGCTGGCCGAAGTCCTGGTACTCGAAGAGGACGGAGACGAGCCGCTCGCGGGTGCCGCTGTCGCGCTGGATGGCGGGCAGCGGGTAGCGGCGGTGGGCCCAGATCTCCGACTCCTGCGCGAAGACCCGCTCCACCACCTCGCGCCAGGTGCCCGACGCACGGGTGGCGGGGAACGGCAGCGTGTTCAGGTGCATGCCCAGCACCCGCTCCGCACCCGGCGCCTCCAGACGCCCGTGGTAGACCACGCCCGCGTGAATGGCCTCCTCCGCGCTGAGCATGCCCAGCACCTTGAGGTGCGCCGCCAGCAGCACGCTCTTCACCGAGGCCTTGGCGTCGTTGGCGAGCCGGTGCAGCTCCTCCTCCAGATCGAGGAAGGGCACCCGTACGCCGTGCCGGTCGCGCGTACCGCCCTGCGGGTCGGCCCACGACTCCGGCAGCCGCAGCGGCGCGTGCTCCGCCACCACGTCCCGCCAGAAGGCGCGGTCCTCCTCGGAGGCCAGCGACTCCAGCTCCGCCGCGACGAAGTCCGCGAACCGGACGGCCGGCGCCTCGTAGGCGGGCAGCTCACGGCCGTCGCGCAGCTCCCGGTAGCACTCCACCAGCTCCATCAGCAGCGTGTTCAGGGTCCAGCCGTCGGTGACGGCGTGGCAGTGGCTGAGGGTGAGCGACCAGGCGTCGTCCGACTCGATGTTCACGCCGACGCGCAGCAGCGGGGCGACGGTCAGGTCGAAGGCGCTGTCGCGCTCGTGGGCGAGGCCAGCGGCCTCGCGGCGTTCCTGCTCCGCGGTGTCCAGGCCGCGCAGGTCCTCGACGCGCAGCGGGAGGTCACCGGTCTCGGCGTGGACGAGCTGGAGCGGCTGGGAGTAGCCGTTGAGGTGGATGGACGTGCGCAGCACCTGGTGGCGGTTCAGGACCTCCCGCAGGGCTCCGCGCAGCGCGTCCTGGTCGAGCGGGCGACCGTCGGCCATCCGGAAGAGGTTGACGTTGTGGTAGACGTCCTTGCCCGCGCCGTCGTCCTGGGCGGCCAGCATCTCGGCCAGCATGCCGGTCTGGATCTGCGACAGCGGGTAGGCGTCCACGACGCCCTCGGGCAGCGCGGCGCGGTCCTCGTCGCCGATCAGCGCGAACGGCTCCACGGCGGTGACCAGCGACCCGTCGGTGGCCTGGCCGGTGAGGTGCTCGGCGAGGGACGCGACGGTGCGGTGCTGGAAGACGTCCCGGACGGTGAGGTCGTAGCCGGCGGTGCGCAGGGCGCCGACCAGGCGGACGACGCCGATGGAGTCGCCGCCGAGCTCGAAGAAGCTGTCGAGGACGCTGATGCGCTGCAGGCCGAGCACCTCGCCCCAGATCCCGGTCAGCTCCTCCTCGAGGGCGGTGGCCGGCGCGCGGTGGCCGCCGGCGGCCGCTTCGCCCGGGGCGGGCAGCGCGCGGTGGTCGACCTTGCCGTTTCCGGTCAGCGGGATGCTGTCGATGGCGACGAAGGCGGTCGGCACCATGTACTCGGGCAGCGCGGCGGCCAAGTGGGCGCGCAGCACCTCCGGGTCGAAGGTGTCGCCGTCGGCGGCGACCACATAGGCGGTGAGCCGCTTGTTGCCGGGGCTGGGTTCGCGCACGCTGACGACGGTGTCCCCGACGGTCGGGTGCAGGCGCAGGCGGGCCTCGATCTCACCGAGTTCGATGCGGTAGCCGCGGATCTTGACCTGGTTGTCGATGCGGCCGAGGAAGTCCAGCGAGCCGTCCGCGAGCCAGCGGGCCAGGTCGCCGGCGCGGTAGAGGCGGGACCCGGCCGGGCCGAAGGGGTTGGGGACGAACTTCTCCGCCGTCAGGTCCGGGCGGCCCAGGTACCCGCGGGCCAGACCGTCGCCGCCGATGTAGATCTCGCCCGGCACCCCGACGGGGACGGGGGCGAGGTCGTCGGTGAGGACGTACATGGTGCTGTTGGGGATGGGCTCCCCGAGCGGGATGAGCTCGGCCGCGGGCAGGTCGGTGATCGGGCTGCCGGAGTTGCCGATGGTGATCTCGGTCGGGCCGTACTCCGAGCCGACCATGGTGCCGCCGGGGCCGGCGAGCCGCTGCCAGCGGTCGGCGAGCGAGGTGGGGAAGGTGTCGCCGGCCGCGATCACCAGGCCGGCGAGGCCGTGGGCCTGCTCGGGGGTGAGCTGGTGGGTGAGCAGGTCGAGGTGGCCGGGGGTGAGCTTGATGAAGCTGAACGGGCCGGCCGCCGCGAGGGCGGGGCCGAGGGTGGCGGTGTCGAGGTCCATCGGCATGAGGTGGACCGACTGGCCGGTGATCAGCGGGGTGAAGAGGTCGGGGATGCCGAGGTCGAAGGAGATGGAGGAGAACAGCGGCGCGCCGGCGTTCCCATGGGCGGCGTACGAACCGACGGTCCACCGCAGGTAGTTGGCGAGGCCGTGCTGGTGGATCATGACGCCCTTGGGGCGCCCGGTGGAGCCGGAGGTGTAGATGACGTAGGCCAGCGCCTGCGGGTCGAGCGGGACGAGGGGGTCGGTGTCCGGCTGCTCGTCGACGAGGTACTGGTCCTGGTCCAGCACGAGGAAGGTGCCGTAGTGGATGCCGGCCAGGGTGGGGATGTGCTGACCGGTGGTGACCACGATCGACGCCTGGGTGTCCTCCAGCATGAAGCGGAGGCGGTCGATGGGGACGCTCGGGTCCAGCGGGAGGTAGGCGGCGCCGGCCTTCCAGATGCCGACCAGGGTGGGGACGAGGTGGACGTCGCGGTTCAGGCAGACGCCGATGAGCATGTCGGGGCGGGCGCCCAGTTCGAGCACGCACCGGGCGATCCGGTTGGACTGCTCGTCCAGCTCGCGGTAGGTGAGGTGCTCCTCGCCGACGACGACGGCGACCGCGTCGGGGGTGGCGGCGGCCTGGGCGCGGATCAGGTCGACGGTGAGCTGCGGCCGCTCGGCGGCTCCGCCGTCGGCCCAGGTGCCGAGCACCAGGCGGCGCTCCTCCTCGGGGAGGATCTCCAAGGTGGACAGCGGCGCCCCGGGGTCGGCGGTGGCGCTCTCCAGCACCTGGACGTACTGGCGGGCGAAGCGCTCGGCGGTGGTCCGGTCGAACAGCGCGGTGGCGAAGTCCAGCCGGGCGTTGAGCGGGCCGTCCTGGACGTCCTCGACGTCCAGGGTGAGGTCGACCTTGGCGATGCCCTCACCGGATTCGCGCCGCACGGAGACGCCGGGCAACTCCAGGCCGGCGTCACGCTGCTCGCGCATGATGAAGTCGACCTGGTAGAGCGGGGTGCGGGAGAGGTCGCGCTCGGGCTGCAGCTCGTCCACGAGGCGGGCGAACGGCACGGCCTGGTGCTCGTACGCGTCGAGGACGGTGCCGCGGCCGGCGGTGACCAGTTCGGCGAAGGACGGGTCGCCGGTCCAGGCGGCGCGGGCCACCAGGACGTTGATGCCGTAGCCGACGAGTTCCTGCAGCTCGGGGCGGTTGCGTCCGGAGACGGTCACGCCGACCGGGATGTCGGTGCTGCGGGTGTAGCGGGAGAGCAGCACCTGGTAGGCGGTGAGCAGGACGACGAAGCGGGTGACGCCGTGCCGGCGGGCGAGTTCGCCGACGCGCCCGGCCAGGTCGGCCGGGATGCTGAACGGCACCGAGGCGCCGCTCGGGTCGCGCAGGGCGGGCCGCTGACGGTCGGTGGGCAGGTCCAGTACCGGCAGACCGGCAAGCTGCTCGCGCCAGTAGGAGAGCTGGCGCTCCAGGGCGGGGCCGTTCAGTTCGCCGCGCTGCCAGGCCGCATAGTCGGCGTACTGGAGGGGCAGCGGGGCCGGCTGGTCGTCCTGGCCGGTGACGGCCGCGCGGTAGAAGCGGTCCAGCTCCCGCGTGACGATGCCCACCGACCAGGCGTCGCAGGCGATGTGGTGGAGGGTGACGACGAGCAGGTGGTCGTCGTCGGCCAGGGTGAACAGCTTCGCCCGCACCGGCCACTCGCGCTCCAGGTCGAAGGGGGCGGTGGCCTCCTCCTCCGCCAGGGCGCGGGCCCGCACCTCCCGGTCGTCGGCCGGGAGGTGCGACAGGTCGACGACGGCGATGTCCAGCGGCCGGGCCGCGTCGACCCGCTGCACCGGGCGCTCGCCCACCAGCGCGTACCGGGTGCGCAGGATCTCGTGCCGTGCCACGATCCGGTCCCAGGCGGTGCGCAGGGCGCCGACGTCCAGCGCGCCGGTCAGCCGCAGCGCCAGCGGGACGAGGTACTCAGGGCTCTCGGGGTCCATCCGGTTGAGGACCCACATCTGCTCCTGACCGAACGAGAGCGGCAGCGGCTGCTCGCGGTCGGCGGCGGTGATGGCCGGCCGGTGGTTGCCGCGCTTGCCCGCCAGGCGGCGGCGCAGCAGCTCCTCCCGCAGGTTGGCCGCGTTCTGCTTGGTGGACGACTTGTCGCCGGTGTTCATGATCCCTGGTCTCCCGCCAGCGCTAGTTGTCGATGAGCTCGGAGTCGGCAAGCCGCTCGATCTCCGCCTTGATCTCGTTCTCGATCGCCTCGGCCAGTCCGCGGACCGTAGGCATGTCGAACACCGTTCGAATGGTGAGGTTGACGTCGAACTCGTCCTGGAGCTGCGCGGTCATGCGGATCGCGAGGATCGAGTGGCCGCCGATCTCGAAGAAGCTGTCCAGGACGCTGACCCGTTCCAGGCCGAGGATGTCCGCCCAGATCTCGGCGATGCGCTCCTCGGTGGGGGTGGCCGGCGCGCAGTGGTCGCCGGCCGGAGACTCGACGGCGGGCAGGGCCCGGTGGTCCAGCTTCCCGTTCGAGGTCAGCGGGATGGCCAGCAGCTCCGCGACGGTGGCGGGGACCATGTACTCCGGCAGCGCCCCGGCCAGGTGGGCGCGGATGGCCTGCGGGTCGGCGGTGCCGCTCTCGGGGACGACGTAGGCGGCGAGGGACTTCTCCCCCCGGTCGTCCGTGCGCAGCACGACCACGGCGTCCCTGATGCCCGGGATCGCGGTCAACTGGGCCTGGATCTCGCCGAGTTCGATCCGGTAGCCGCGCAGCTTGACCTGATCGTCGATGCGGCCGAGGAACTCGATGGCGCCGTCGGGGAGCCGGCGGGTCAGGTCGCCGGTGCGGTACAGCCGGGAGCCGGCCGGGCCGAACGGGTCCGGAACGAACTTCTCCGCGGTCAGGTCCGGCCGGCCGAGGTAGCCGCGGGCCACTCCGTCGCCGCCGATGTGGAGCTCGCCGGCGACCCCGACCGGGGCGAGCCGGCCGTTGCCGTCCAGGACGTAGCCGGTGGTGTTGGGCAGGGAGCCGCCCAGCGGCACCGGCTGGTCGTAGGCGGTGACCACCGGGTGGGCGGTGGAGCCGATCGACGCCTCGGTCGGCCCGTACTCGTTGATGAGCCGGCCTGCGCCGAGGATCTCCCGCCAGTGGTTGGCGGTGCGGGCGGTCAGCGCCTCACCGGCGACCAGGATCAGCCGGGCGAGCCGCTCGCACTGTTCGGCGGTGAGCTGGTGGCTGAGCAGTTCCAGGTGGCCGGGGGTGAGCTTGACGAAGCTGAACGGGCCGGCCGCCGCGAGGGCGGGGCCGAGGCCGGACAGGTCCAGGTCGGCCGGCAGGACGTGCACCGGCTGCCCCGTGATCAGGGGGACGTAGAGATTGGTCGCCGGGAGGTCGAAGGCGACGGAGGAGAACAGCGGCGCGCCGCCCTCGCCGGTGACCAGGTCGCGGGCCGCCCAGCGCAGGTGGTTGACCAGGCCGTGCTGGGTGACCATGACGCCCTTGGGCTTGCCGGTCGAGCCCGAGGTGTAGATGACGTAGGCGAGGTGGTCCGGGTCGCCGGGACGCGCCGGGGCGTCGGCGCGGCGGGCCGCGATGGCCTGCTCGTCCCGGTCGACGAAGACCCGGGCGCCGGCGAAGGACTCGGTGAGGGCGGTGAGCGGGGACTCGGTGACCAGGACGGGGGCGCCGCAGTCGGCCAGGACGTGGCTCAGCCGCTCGGCCGGGTTGGCCGGGTCCAGCGGGACGTAGCCGGCCCCGGCCTTCCAGACGCCGAGCAGGGCGGTGACCAGCCCGGGGCCCCGCTCCAGGCAGACGCCGACCAGGGTGTCCGGGCGGGCACCGTTGGCGATGAGGTGGTGGGCCATCCGGTTGGCCTGCTCGTCGAGCTCCCGGTAGGTGAGCACCTGTCCGCCGCTGATCAGGGCGGGGGCGTCGGGGGTCTCGGCGGCACGGGCCTCGAACAGGTCGATGACCGAGCCGGGCTCCCACGTCTGCCGGGTGTCGTTCCAGCCGGTCGACAGCTCCTCGCGCTCGGCGTCGGTGAGGATGTCCAGCTCGGCGAGCGCCGAACCGGGGTCGGTGACGGCGGACTCCAGCAGCCGCAGGAAGTGGTCGGCCAGCCGCTCGATCGTGGCGTGCTCGAACAGCGAACTGGCGTACTCGAAGGCGCCGGTCCAGCTGCCGTCGGCCTCCGCGCGGACGTACAGGGTCAGGTCGGTCTTGGCGACCCGGCGGGCGTCGCGCAGGAAGCCGATGTCCTCGCGGTCGGGCATGCCCGCGGCCAGCTGCTCGTCGTGCATGTTGAACGCGACCTGGTACAGCGGGGTCCGGGAGAGGTCGCGCTCGGGCCGCAGCTCCTCGACCAGGTGCTCGAACGGCAGGTCCTGGTGGGCGAAGGCGGACAGGCAGGAGGTGCGGACGTCCTGCAGGGCGGTGGCGAAGGACTGCCGGTCGTCGAGGCGGCAGCGCAGCACCAGGGAGTTGAGGAAGAAGCCGACCATGGGCTCGGTCTCGGCGCGGGTGCGGCCGGCGACCGGCGCGCCCACCACGACGTCCCACTGCCCGGTGTGCCGGGCGAGCAGGGTGCCGAAGGTGGTGAGCAGGGTCATGAACGGGGTGGCCTCGTGCCGGCGGCCGAACGCCTTGGCCGCGGCGGCCAGCGGGCCGGGGACGGTGAAGGTGACGACGCCGCCGCGCCCGTCGCGCTCGGCCGGGCGGGGGTGGTCGACGGGCAGTTCCAGCGGGGCGGCCCCGGCCAGGGCGGTCCGCCAGTGGTCGAGGCTCTCGGCGAGCCTCTCCTTGCTGCGCCACTCCTGCTGCCAGGCGGCGAAGTCGGCGTACTGCAGGTGGAGTTCGGGCAGCTCGGCGCTGCGGCCCGCGCGGTGCGCCTCGACCAGCTCGCGGAACTCGCTCTCCAGGACCGCGGTGGACCAGCCGTCGCAGGCGATGTGGTGGAAGGTGATCAGGAGCAGCCGGTCGCCGTCGCCCTCACCGCAGAGCAGGGCCCGCCACAGGCGCCCGGAGGAGAGGTCGAAGCCGGTGTCGAACTGCTCCTGGCAGGCCGCGAGCAGCTCCTCGCGAGTGCCCTCGACGACCTTCAGCTCGATCGGCCGGTGGGCCTCGACGACCTGCAGCGGCTCGCCGTCCTGGCTCAGGTAGCGGGTGCGCAGGGCCTCGTGGCGCTCGCCGAGGGCGTCGAGGGCGGCCCGGACGGCCTCCGGCCCGGTGTCCGCGGCCACGCGCAGGGACAGCGAGGAGACCCATTCCGGGCTCTGCGGCTGCATCGAGTCCATGAACCACAGGCGGCGCTGGCCGTAGGACAGCGGCAGCGCGGTGTCGCGCGGCACGGCGGTGACGGCGGGCGGGGTCGCCCGGTCGGCGCCGCCGTCGGGATCGATCAGGCGGGCCTGCTCGCGCACGGTCACCGCGGTGAACAGGTCGGTGAGGGCGATCTGACGGCCGGTCGCCGCGCGCAGCTGCTCGGCGAGCTGGGTGATGACCAGCGAGTAGCCGCCGAGCTGGAAGAAGTTGTCGTCGGCGCCGACCCGCTCCACCTCCAGGAGGCGGGACCACGCCTGGGCGACGATCTGCTCGGCCTCGGTGGCGGGGGCCGTGTAGGGCGGGCGCCCCGCGGTGCGCGGTGCCTGCCGGTCGTCGCCGGCGGTGGCGGTGACCTCTCCGGTGCGGCCCAGGTACTCCAGGGCGCCGTCGGTGCGCCAGCGGGCCAGGTCGCCGGTGCGGTGGAGGCGGGAGCCGGGGGGACCGTACTGGGCGGGGACGAGGGCCGCCGCGGTCAGGGCGGGAGCGCCCAGGTAGCCGTGGGGGGCACCGAGGCCGGCGACGTGGATCTCGCCGGGGACACCCGGCGGGACCGGGCTGCCCTCCTCGTCCAGGACGAGGACGCGGACGTTGTCGATCGGACGCCCGAGGACGGCGTGGGGCGCGTCCTGCCCGGCGTCGAAGGGGTGGGCGGTGACGGCGAGGGCGCCCGGTCCGTAGACGTGCCAGAGCGCGGCCCCGGGCAGGGCCTTGAGAACCGACCGGCCGAGGTCCGCCTCCAGCGGGGTGCCTGCGGCGAGCACGAGCCTGACGGCGGAGCGGTCCGCCGTCTCCTGGCCGCCCGCCAGGTCGGCGAGCAGGTCGGGAGTGGCCGGCAGGACGGTCACCGCCTGTCCGGCGACGAGGTGCGCCAGCCGTCCCGGCTCGGCGGCCTCCTCCGGCGTCGCCAGCACCGCGGTCGCGCCGGCGGCCAGTGCGGTGAACACCGGCCACGGGGCGTCGACGGCGCGGTCCAGGTGGAGGATCCGGTCGGCGGCGCCGATCCCGTGCCGGCGCGCCGTCCAACGGACCTGGTTGGCCAGGGCCGCGTGCTCGACGACCAGAGCCGTGCCGTCCGGGCCCCGGCTCACCCAGGCGCTCTCCGAGGTCGCCCCGGGGTCGGTCGCCGGGAAGAACGAGATGTCCTCCTCGTCCGCGTCCAGGAGCACCACCCGCACGCCCTCGCCCGCCACCTCGGCCGCGAACCGCTCCAGGGTGAGGACGACGCCGACGGCGCTGCCCTGCTGGATCCGGCGCAGGTGCGCGGCCGGCCCGTCGGCGTCCAGCGGCACGGCGACCGCGCCGGCCCGCCAGACGCCGAGGACGGCCGACGGCAGCTCGGCACTGTGCGGCAAGTGGGTGCCGACCAGGCTCTCCGGGCGGACACCGGCGTCGCGCAGGTAGTGCGCGAGCCGGTTGGCCGCCTCGTCGAGCGCCGCGTAGGTGATCTCCTGGTTGCCGTGGCGAACGGCGACCGTGTCCGGAGCCTGGGCTGCCAGGTCCGCGATGAGACGGGTGAGGGGCGTCTGACGTGCCACGAGTGCTCCGAGCGTGGTCAGGAGGGACGGGGAAAGGGGGTGGGGAGGGCGGAGGGTCAGGCGGCGTTCTCGGCCATGCGCTGACGCAGGCTCAGCGGGCGCATGTCGGTCCACACCGTGCCGATGTGGGACAGGCATTCCTCCTTGGTGCCGCGGGTACCTTCGGCGCGCCAGCCGGCGGGCAGCTCACGCTCGGCCCGCCAGATCGAGTACTGCTCCTCGTCGTTGAGCACGACCAGGTACTCCTGCGCGTTCTGCTCGGACATTTCGCTCCCAATACGTGTCTTCGTCCGCCTGGTGACGGACGGCGGCAATGCTTGAATACCTACTCTCCGAGTGGCCCTATAGGTGGTCTATATCTCACCCCGAGCGGCGCGGACGAGCCTCCAGATATGTGACATGGACACTCGGAATTTACACATATGCCCAGGTCAGAGCGATTGGATCGGCCCTATATTCAAAGGATTGAATTTTGTAGACGGAATATAGAAAAGCGAAAGATCCTCTCTACTCAGTGATTCCGTGCGCTGCTCGCGGCGGAGGTGCCGCCGATGGCGGAGAAAGGGAAAAGGCTGTGATGACGGATCGCCTGGCGTGGAAGCCCCTGGAGATCGGCCCGGAGAGTTCGGGCGTGGCCGGCGACGCGGAGGGGCTCCTCGCCGAGCTCCGGCGAACGGATGTCGCCGCGCTGCTGACCGAACGGAAGGCACTGGTGTTCCGGGGCTTCGGCATCACCGAGGAGACGCTCGGCACCGTCATGGACGAACTGCTGCCGAACCGGGCGGCCTACGTCCACGGGAACTCACCGCGGACCAAGGTCGGCCGGAACGTGTACACCTCGACGGAGTACCCGGCCGAGTTCGTCATCTCGATGCACAACGAGCTCTCGTACGCCCATGCCTGGCCGGAGCGGCTGCTGTTCTTCTGCGCCGTCCAGCCCGGGACCGGCGGGGCCACCCCGGTGGTCGACGCCGCGCTGTGGCTGGAGTCGCTGGACGCCGAGGTGCGCGAGGCCTTCGCGGGCGGCGTCCGCTACACCCAGAACCTGCACGGCGGCCGCGGTCTCGGCAAGAGCTGGCAGGAGACCTTCGAGACCGACGACCCGGCGGAGGTCGAGCGGTTCCTGGCCGGCGCCGAGGCCGAGTGGCAGTGGCGTCCCGGCAACGCCCTGCGCGTGGTCCAGAACCGCCCCGCCACCGTGAGGCACCCGGTCACCGGCGCGGAGGTCTGGTTCAACCAGGCCGACCAGTGGCACCCGGCGATGCTCGGCGCGGACGCCGCCGCCCTGGCCAGGGTGATGCCCGCCGACGAGCTGCCGCAGTCGGTGAGCTTCGCCGACGGCGGCGCCATCCCGCCCGAGTACGTCACCCAGATCCGCGACCGCGGTCTGGAGGCCGCGGTCGACGTGGACTGGCGCACCGGCGACCTGCTGCTGATCGACAACCTCCTGGTCGCCCACGGCCGCCGGCCCTTCACCGGCGACCGCCGCGTCCTGGTGGCGATGTCCAGCTGAGGCCCTGACCGCCCGTACGGCCCCTAGAAGATCGGGAGAAGAGGAAACCCCATGACCACACTGCTGCCTGAACCGGTTCTGGCGCCCGCCGACAACCGGCTCACGCTGACGCTGTCCGAGCAGGAGCGGCGCGAGGTCGCGCTGCTGGCGACGCAACTGGCCTACACCGCGCCGCGGCTGATCGACGACCCCGTGTGGGTGGAAGCGGCACGGGAGCTCTCGTGCCGGCTGCCGCACCGCCTGCAGGAGGTGATCCGCGCCTACCGCCACGACCCCGGCGAGGACGGCATCCTCGCGCTGCGCAACCTGCCGGTCGTCGAGGAGGAGCTGCCGTTCACCCCGGCCGTACCGGACTCGGTCGAGCGCGAGGCAGCCGTGCCGGCCGCGATCGCCGCACTCGTCGCGCTCAACCTCGGGGAGATCGTCGCCTACCGCGAGGAGAAGTTCGGCGCCCTCGTCCAGAACGTCGTGCCCGTTCCCGGCCGGGAGACCTCGCAGAGCAACGCCGGCTCCGTCCCGCTCGAACTCCACGTGGAGAACGCGTTCCACCCGCACCGCCCCGACTTCGTCGGACTGCTGTGCCTGCGCAACGACCGCACCCGCACCGCCGGCACGCTCGTCACCTCGGTGCGCAACACCCTGGGCCTGCTGCCCGAGCACGTCGTCGAGGTGCTGGGCCAGCCGCGCTTCCGCACCGCGCCGCCGCCGTCCTTCGGCAGCGGGGACTCCGGCCCGGTGCACCCGGTGTTCAGCGGCAGCCCGGCGGACCCCAACGTCCGCGTCGACTTCCACGCCACCGAGGCGCTGGACGAGGAGGCCGGGTCCGCCCTGACCGCGCTGCGCGACGCCTTCCTGCGGACCGCGCGCACGCTCGTCCTCCAGCAGGGCGAGATGGCCTTCGTCGACAACCGGGTCACCCTCCACGGACGCACCGCGTTCGAGCCGAGCTACGACGGCTTCGACCGCTGGCTGCACCGCACCTTCGTGAACCTGGACAACCGCCGCACCCGCGGACGGCGGCCCGGCAACGGCAGCGTCCTGGTGTGAGCGGCGGCGCGCTGGTCGCGGACCTGTTCTCCCCGCCGGTCGAGGTCGCGGAGGCGTTCGCCGACCTCGACGGGGTCCCGCTCTTCCCCGAGGAGCGGGCGGTGCTCACGCACGCCGTGCGGCGCCGGCGCCGGGAGTTCGCCACCGTCCGCGCCTGCGCCCGAACCGCGCTGGCACGGCTGGGGACGCCCCCGGCGGCTCTGGTGCCGGGGCCGTCCGGCGCCCCGTCCTGGCCGCCCGGCTTTGTCGGCTCCATGACCCACTGCCCCGGGTACCGGGCCGCCGCGGTGGCACCCGCGGCCACGGTGGCCTCCCTGGGCCTGGACGCCGAACCCGACGAACCGCTGCCCTTCAAGCTGGGGATGGTGGCGGTCGAGGAGGAGCGGTCGATGGTGGCGGTCCTCCTCGACCGCCGCCCCGACGTACGCTGGGACCGGCTTCTCTTCAGCGCCAAGGAGAGCGTCTACAAGGCCTGGTACCCACTGACCGGCAACTGGCTGGACTTCGACCAGGCCGTCATCACCTTCGAGGCCGACTCCCCGGTCTTCACGGCCCGTCTGCTGGTACCGGGCCCCGTCGTGTCGGGTGTGCGGCTGGCCGGCTTCGAGGGGGCCTGGTCCGCCTGCCGCGGACTCCTGGTGACGGCGGTCACCGTCCCCGCCGACCCGGCGCTCGCCGGGAGCGGTTGAACACCCACTGCTCGACACCCTGCCCGTCACGACGCCTCCGGCCGCCGCTCCCCGCGCGGACCGGGGGCGTCCGTGCGTCCCCGGGAAGGGTGGTGACGGAGCCCAGACCACCGGGGGTAATGGTCTGGGCTCCGTCCGAACCGCCACCGGCTCCGGCGGCCGCGAGAACGGCGGTCGCCGTGCTGCTCACCGGTGGCGGTGGTCTCTCAGCGGTGGATGTCGATACCGCCGCTGTTGGTCTTCACCATGACGCTGTGCTTGGAGTTCCGGTCGATCGGCAGGTCGATCTTCGGGGAGCTGTTCGCGCTCTGCGCCTGGATGTAGTAGTCCGAGGACGGCAGGGTGATGTCCACGCCACCGTCGTGGGTGGTCACGTTCGCCGTGGTCGGGGCGGCGCGGAAGGCGGCCCGGACCTCGCCGTCCTTCGACGTCGCGTCCATCGTGTCCGAGCCCGCGCCTGCCACCTTGATCTGGCCGCTGCCGCTCTTCAGGGTCAGCGGGCCGGAGGGGTTGGTGAGGTCGATGGCGCCCGAGCGGGTGGTGATGTCGAGGCTGCCGGCCAGGTCGTGCCCGGTGGTCCAGGAGTCACCGGAGGACACCTTCGCCGCGAGCTGGGCGGGCAGCGTGATGTCGATCTTGATGTCGCAGTCGCCCGAGCACGACTGCGAGACGGTGATGGTCCCGCCGGACGTACTGGTGGTGACGGTCGGCGGGCTGTCGGTGTACTTGCCGGTCGCCGTGACGTGCACCGCGGAGTCGTTGCTGGGGCTCAGTGAGACACCCGCGTTGGCCGCGTTGACGGTCAGCAGCGTGACGGAGGCGGCGTCGGCCTGGTCGGTCTGGGAAAAGTCCTTTTGACCGGGCAGCACCTTGAGCATCGTCCAGGCGCCCGCCCCGATGACGACGAGCAGGACGAGCAGCGCGGTACCCGTGATGAGCGACTTGTTGTTCTTGCCAGAGGACATGCTTTCAAGCTCCCAAGTAGCGTAGGACAGCCAGGACCCGGCGGTTCTCGCCGTCCTCCGGGTGCAGGCCGAACTTCGTGAAGATGTTGCTGATGTGCTTTTCGACTGCGGCGGGCCCGACGACCAGCTGGGCGGCGATCCCCGAGTTGGAGCGGCCTTCCGCCATGGCGGACAGCACGTCCTTCTCCCGGGGGGACAGCGAGCTCAGCGGGTCCTTCCTGCGGCTGCGGGCCAGCATCTGCTTGACGACCTCGGGGTCCAGCACGGTGTCCCCCGACAGCACCCGCTTCAGCGCGCCGACGAACTCGTCGACGTCCGAGACGCGGTCCTTCAGGAGGTAGCCGACTCCCTGCCCGTCGTCGCCGATCAGGTCGACGGCGTAGCTCTGCTCGACGTACGCGGACAGCACGAGCACCCCGACGTCCGGCCACCGGTTGCGGATCACCAGCGCGGCGCGCAGGCCCTCGTCCACGAAGGTCGGCGGCATCCGCACGTCGACCACGCACACGTCGGGCCGGTGTGTGGCCACCGCCCGCAGCAGGCCCTCTCCGTCACCGACCGCCTCCAGGACCTCGATGCCCTGTTCCTCGAGGAGGAGCACCATGCCCTGCCGCAGCAGTGCGGAATCCTCGGCGATCACTACACGCATTGCATTTCCACCTCGATCGTGGTCGGTCCGCCCACCGGGCTCGTGACCGTCAGCTTTCCGTCCAGCCCGGCCACCCGGTCCGCCAGACCGGTGAGGCCGCTGCCCCGGGCGGGATCGGCACCGCCGATCCCGTCGTCGCCGATCGCGACCATCAGCCGGTCGCCGATCCGCCGCACCAGCACCCAGGCGCTGGTCGCCGCGGAGTGCTTGCCGACGTTGGCCAGTGCCTCGGTCACCACGAAGTACGCGGCTCCCTCGACGGTGGCGGACGGCCTCGGCTCCACCTCGACGTCGACCGTCACCGGGATCGGCGAGCGGGCGGCCACCGCGGAGAGCGCGGCGTCCAGGCCCCGGTCGGTGAGCACCGGCGGGTGCAGGCCCCGGGTCAGGTCCCGCAGCTCGACGATGGCCTGGCGGGCCTCGTCGCGAGCACTGTCGACCAGTTCCGCAGTGGCCTCCTGGCCGGAACCCTTGAGCCGGGAGCTGACCCGTCCCAGGGTCATCGCCATGGCGACCAGCCGCTGCTGCGCGCCGTCGTGCAGATCCCGTTCGATGCGCCGGCGTTCGGCCTCCGCCGCGTCCATGGCCCTGGCCCGGCTCTGCGTCAGGTACTCGACCCGGCGGGTGAGCTCCACGTCCCGCCCCGGGGCGAGCAGGGACCGGGCGATGCCCGTGTCCATGGCCAGCAGGGCGCGCACCGCGACCGGTGACACCGTAGCACCGAGGATCAGGCCCGCCATCGCGACCGCCAGGGCGGTCAGCGGATTGTCGACGACCAGCGGGCCGATCGCCGCCTGTCCGTTCGGCAGGCCGAAGTAGTAGAAGGGCAGCAGCGCCAGCATCACCGGGCCGGCCCACAGGAGCGCCACCGCGAAGAAGTTCAGCAGCGACACCGGCATCAGCAGGGTGAAGTACGCGGCCTGCCGCCAGACCGGCTCGCTGCCGAGGACCGAGGCCGTGGAATGCAGCGGACGCATCGACAGCTCGGGGGCCTGCTGCCCGGCGATCTCCACTCCGGTGAGCATGGCGAACCTGCCGCGTTCGACCCGCGCCAACCGGTGCAGCGCCCATCCGGCGCCGACCACGAGGGGGATTCCGGTGAGGGCGACGGGCAGCAGCACGATGCCGGTCGCCAGCAGCGCCAGGACGGCGAAGCCGGCCAGCGCCATGACCCCGTCGGTGGCCAGGTGCGCGGACGCCAGCCACAGTTCGGGGGTGCGCAGTGCCCTGAGGGGGTTGTGCGACAGGCCCCGGCTCCCGGGTACGGCCGTCGGCCTCGGGTTGTCCATCATCAGTTCTCAGCCCCGTCGTCCGTCGGGGCCGGCCCATCGGCGCTTCTGCTCGTCCACGGCCGACCCACGCTCCTTGCTCATCCATCTGCTGAACTCCGGGAAACAGTAGGTGTGGGGGCCGCGTCGGCGGCACAAGGGCAACCCACGGACATGGGGTAGGGAAAACCCACCGCGGGCCCGTGGGTCTCCATGACTGCCCGCGGTGACCGCGACCGGCAGAGTTGTGGACGTACCGACCAACCAGCCGAGAACGGGAAACAGGCCGATGATGACGACCGCTCAGACGTCGCGTGGTGATCTCAACGACAAGTTCGGCGACCTGATCGACGACCGCGTCGCGGAGGCGGTCGACGCGCTGCTCGACGACAGCCTCGACGCGGCGGTCGCCGGGCGGCTCGGCCGGTACCGCCGCCGGTCCTGGCTGCTGATGGTCGTGCTGGTCGCGATCGTGTCCGGGCTGTCCGTGGCACTGGTGGACAGCCCCGGCCCGCTGGCGGCGATGTGGGTGGCGGCCGCGGTCATCTGCGCCTGCCAGGCGCACGTCTGCCGGCCGTACGGTTCGTGGCGGTAGGCGGTCATCAGGCCGCGTCGCCGAGTTCGGGGCGGCCCATCAGGATCCCCTGGTAGACCTCGCGCAGTTGGATGCCCGGGTCCACGCCGAGTTCCTCGGCCAGGAGCCGGCGTCCCTGGTGGTAGAGGGCGATGGCTTCCGACTGGCGGCCGCAGCGGTGCAGGACGAGCATCAGCTGCGCCCTCACCCGTTCTCGGAACGGGTACTTGGCCACCAGCCGGAACAGGTCGGGCACCACGTCCTCGTAGAGTCCCAGGGCCAGGTTCGCCTCGATCTGCCCCTCCATGCTCACCACCCTCGCCTCCGTCAGCGCGGCGGCCTCCTCGCTGAGCAGGTACTCGGTGGTGTCGGTGAGCACCGGTCCGCTCTGCAGGTCGAGGGCATCGGTGAAGTACCGCGAGGCCAGCCGGTACCGGCGGTTGGCAAGGGCGGACCGCCCCTGTGCGGAGAGCTGGGTGAACTGCTTCCAGTCGAACATCGCCGCGCCGATGGACATCGCGTAACCCTGGCCCTGGCGGGCGATGTTGGCGTGTCCGGCGAAGGCCTTCCGCAACCGCGAAATGTACGTGTAGATCTGCGCGTCGCTGGTTCTCGGCGGCCGGTCGCGCCACAGCACGTAGCTCAGTCTGTCATCGCTGACGACCTGCTCCCCCGCCAGCAACAGCGCGCTGAGCACCGTCTTGGGCTTGGTCCCTCCGAGATGGACCTCCTGCCCGCCGACGCGGACGCCCACTGGTCCCAGGATGCGGAATTCCACTGCCGTTGACACGCAACGTCCCCCATGCCGTAGCGACGGGTCTCGTGGACCCGTGATCCTGACCGGGCGGTCGTGCGCCCGACCCTCAAATCATAAAGAACATTCGCTATGTTTTCAGAGCCCGGAGGCGCACATCCCGCGACTTCGGGAAGTCACCGGGCCCCGGCCGCACCCGCCGGCTCACCCTGCCGCTGCCAGCGCCTGCGCGGCGACGCCCCGGCCGAGCCGCTGGTAGGCGTAGGAGGCGGACACCATCGTCATGTGGTGGTGCCAGCCCGGGAACGAGCGCCCCTCGAAGTCGGTCAGCCCGAAGTCGGCCTCCAGCCGGGCCGTCGTGCGCTGCGCCACCGCGTGATGGAGCGTCAGGTCGCAGAGGTTCTCCGGCCGGGCGTGGGTCAGGTTGGTCAGCCAGAGTCGTGCCGGGCCGCGCGAGCCGGGGGTGCGGACGCTGAAGAGCCGGTACTGCCGCGGGCTCCCGGGTGCGTCGGCCAGTCCGACTGTGCCGCCCAGGACGGTCACCACGCGGGCCTGCCCGGCCGGGGAGACCACGGCGCTGCGCCCCGCCGCGTCCGCCCACCCGCCGAACGGCAGGGAGCGGACCTCCGCCACGGCGGGCTGCACCGCGCCCGCGCGCTGCGACTGGACGCCACTGCGGCCGCCGACCGTGACCCGCAGGCCGGCCGGGACCGCGACCACGAAGTCCCGCTTGCGCAGCCCGAGTCCGTGCACCAGCGCCTCGGCCCCGCCCTCGCCGCTGAAGTCGGCCACCACCGGCACGGGAGCGACCCCGGCTGCCGCCACCGCGTCGACCAGTTCGAGCGCCTGCCGCGCCGCCGAGCAGCGGCCCACGTCGTCGGGGATCCTCGTGCGCTCCCTGCGCTCGGCGTCCTCGGTCCACGAGGACGGCAGCAGCAGTCTCCAGTCGACCGGAACGGCCTCGTCGAGCGTTGCCAGGAAGGCCCCGAGGCCGACCTGGCAGGTGACCGAGCGGCCGCTGGCGGGCACGAAGCGGCGGTGCACTCCGCAGGAGTGCTCGCCCCGCTTGCGGAGCACGGCGGTGTCGATCACCAGCGCCCGGGCGGCAAGGCCCTGCCCCGTCCACCTGGCCAGTTCCGCACGGACCGGGGCCCATTCCCAGGGGCTGCCGTTGATGAACTGGTGCAGCGACTGGAGCACCCTGGGCGCGTCCTCGGCCCCGGCCGCGAGGCGCCGCACCGACTTGCGCCCCGGGGTCTCGAGCATGCCGCGCAGGTAGACGTGCGCCCAGCGGCGCTGGTCCACGCGCGGCAGCGCGTCGAAGATCCTCTCGGCGAACCCCAGGACCGAGACACCGGAGCCCGACAGTGCGGTTGTGAGCATGACATGACCTCCCCGTGCTCGCACTAGACTGGCGCGCACGGCAAAATAATAGCGAACACCCTCTTTTTTTTGTTGGGGGTACCTTGTCGTACTGACGCATCGTCGGGTGGAGCGCGCCTCCGCGGGCAGCAGCGGTCGGCCGAACCGGCCGGGTTTCCATCGAACCCGGCGCATCTTCGGCAACTCGCGCTTGCCGGGAGGCTCGTACGCTGCGCAGTCTTGCTACTGGCTAACGGTCTTGGGCTCGGAGAGAGCATGGTGAAGCAGGAGAGGGCGATGCGTACCCGCAACGTCCTTGTACGGGCGGCGGCGTCGCGGTTCGCCCACAACGGTTACGAGGGCACGTCCCTGGTGCAGATCAAGCAGGCGGCCGACCTGTCGATGGGAGCGCTGACGTTCCACTTCAAGACCAAGGGCGAACTGGCCGACGCGGTGGAGGAGAGAGGCAGGTTCGCGGTGCAGGGCACTCTGGAGCGGGTGACAGCGCTGCCGGCCCCGCCGCTGGACCTGCTCACCAACCTGACGGTCGAACTGTCCCGCCTCCTGGAGAAGGACGTCTTCGTCCAGGCGACGGCGCGGCTGGGACGCGAGCGGTCGGACTCGCCCAACTGGTCGACGTTCTGGCTTCCCGAGATCAAGCGGCTGGCCGAACTGGCGCACGAGAACGTGGAGTTGCTCCCTCCCGCGGCGCCCGACGACGTCACGGCCCTGGCCCGGATGCTCGTCGCGGGCGCCGAGACCCTGATCCGGGACGACGGGCCCGACGCGTCCCCCGAGGCCGTCACCGCCGAGCTGACGCGGGTGTGGCGCCTCGTCCGGCCGCGGATCTCCGACCCCGGCCGGTGAGGCGTCCTCCCGGGTACCCGGGAGGACGGGATCAGCCAGACCGGAGCGCCGCCAGGTGCGAGCGGTACCACCGCGCCGCCTCCCCGATCCGGACCAGGGGGCCCGGGCCCGGCCGGCATCCGGCCGTGGTCCACACCTCCTCGGACCGGTACCAGTGATCGCTTGCCAGCAGCGCGAACTGACGCTCGCTCACGCGCCCGGGTACCTCCTCCAGGCGCCGCACGCACTCGGCCCAGCCGAGGTCCCGCTCGACCCCCGGCAGGACCCCGTGTCCGGCCAGCACCGCCATCAGGTCCCGGTTGCGCACCGGCACCGGATGACTGGCGTGGAACACCTCGCCGGCCCCTGGGGCGGGCCGGGCGGCGAGGTCGGCGACCAGCCGGGCGAGGTCGGTCACGCCGACCATCGACAGCAGGCCCCGCCCGCCGTCCCAGCGCGCGGGCACCCGCCCGACGAGCTCGGCCAGCGCGGCCACCACCCAGCGGTCCCCCGGGCCCACGATCAGTCCCGGCCGCAGCACCGTCGCCCCGGCCGCCAACGCGGGCCGCTCGGCGGCGAGTCGGGTCCGGCTGGCCGCCGAGACCGGAGCGGGATCGAGTTCACCGATCGCGGCGCCCCGGTGCGGCCCCGGCCCGTAGACCGCCGCCGTGGAGAGGTGCACGATCCGCCCCACACCGGCCCGTACGGCCTCGGCCATCAGCGCCTCGGTCCCGGCGACGTTGACCGCGGCGCACTCGGACTCGTCCGGGCTCAGCGACGCGGCCAGGTGCAGCAGCACGTCCGCCCCCTCGCAGGCCCCGCGCAGCGAGGCCGGGTCCGCCAGGTCCGCGGCGAACCACTCGCCGTCGGCCTCGGCCGCAGGGCGCCTGCCGACCGTCCGGACGACCGTCCGTGACGCGGCGGCATCCGACCGGTCCCCCGCGCGCCGGCCCCGGAGTTCGCGCAGCACCGCCGAACCGACGAAGCCGGTGGCACCGGTCAGCACGACGCGACGCGCCGTTACGCCTTGGCCCACTCGGCCTCCTCCACCCGGGCCCGAAGGCGCGCATGCGCCTCCGGGGTGGCGACCGCCGGCAGCAGGTAGCGCCACAGCGCGGCCACGCGGTGGGCGAGGTCCTCCCGCCCGGTCGCGATCTGCGAGAAGAGCTGGGTGCCGCTGTAGGAGCCCACGACCACCTGGGCGAACTCCTTCTCGTCCACGTCGGGCAGCAGCTCGCCGCGGCCTCGCGCCACCAGCAGCTGCTCGTGGAACTGGTCCACCCACTGCTCGTACGGGGTCGCGTCCTGCAGGCCGATCTCCCCCTGCTCGACGGCGAGCCGGACACCGGCCCGGAACACGACGTTGCGCCGCAGCTCCCGGGCGACGTGGAAGGTGATGTCGATGATCCGCTGCAGCCCCTCCTCCCCCGCCGGGATCTCCACGTGGTCCTGCTGGCTGTTCATCACGGCCAGGGCGAGGCCCTGCTTCGACTTGAAGTGGAAGTACATCCCGCCCTGGGTCACGCCGGCGCGATCCATGATCTTGCTGATGCTCGCACCGCTGAAGCCGCACTCGTCGAACACCTCCGCCGCCGAACGCAGGATCACCTCCCGCGTCCTCAGCGCCCGTTCCTGCTTGGGTTCCGCCATCAGTCCTCCCGCCCTCGGTCGACAAACATAACGAACACCCTTTATTTTACATCCGGCCCCGGTCATTGCCGTCCGGAGGCCTTGGTTTGCTTAGGGGGAGGCAATCATGCTGCTCGAACACGTTCGTCCGGTCACGGCCACAGGTCCGGTCCTCACGACCACGGTGGCCCGCGAGTACGTCCACCGTGCCGCGTTCTCCGAGGTGTTCCTCAGCGGCTGGCGCAGCACCGGCCAGGACACCTTCGTCGTCACCGCCCAGTGGCCGCGCAGCCACAGCTTCTACCTCTCGGAGCACGGACTGCACGATCCGTTGATGCTCTGCGAGACGGTCCGGCAGACCCTGCTGCTCCTGACGCACACCGCCTATGGCGTCCCCTTCGGACACCAGATGAGCTGGTCGCACTTCTCCTACGAGCTCAGCCCCGGCGCCCTGGCCATGTCCGTCACGAACGCCCCCGCCGAGATCGAACTCCACGTGACGGCCTCGGAGATCAGCTACCGCCGCTCGGTCCCGGTGGCCCTGACCATGGACTTCCAGGTCCTTCGCGACGGCGTCCCGCTGGCCACGGCCAGCACCCGTTTCGGCAACCACGCGCCCGCGCTCTACCAGCGGCTGCGCACCGGCCGCGGTGACGTCGAGCGCATGTTCGCCGACGCGCCAGCCCCCACCACGCCCGTCACCCCGAGCATCGTCGGCCGCGACCGGGCCCGGGACGTCGTGCTCACCCCCACCGACCAGTCCGGCAGGTGGCAGCTCAGGGTCGACACCGCGCACCCCGTGCTGTTCGACCACCCCGTCGACCACGTCCCCGGCATGGTCCTGCTGGAGGCCGCACGCCAGGCCCTCCACTCGCTGGAGCCGGGCAGGAACGGAACCGTCCCCGTCTCGATGGACGCCGTGTTCCACCGCTACGTCGAGTTCGACAGCCCCTGCTGGATCAAGACCACCTCCAACGCCCCGCATTCCGGCGAAGGGCGCTGTGTGAACGTCACTGCCTGGCAGGACGAGCGTCTCGCGTTCTTCGCCAAGGTCGCGACCGCCCCGCTCACCTGACAGTCCGCAGAAACGGGGCGGCGGCGGCCCCCGCCACGGGTGGCCGCCGCCCCGACGACCGCGTTTCAGGCGCTGCCAGGCACCTGGAACGCGGTCCAGAGATCAAACCGCCCACCGAGCGCCAACTCAGTGGGCCGAGCCCGTCCGGGCGCCAACCCGGACAACAACGAGGTTCTGCCGAACCGAAGCCGATGAAGGCTTCTGCCTCCCGACACGGAGACATCCACATGACACGAACACAGGGACCGTGCCGCCCGACTGGAGTGATCCAACTCCCGTACGGGCCGGACATGCCACATGTACAGGCAATATAATGAAGCAAAATCCACGCGATTTCCAGCCGTCGCACGATATCGCCGCCTGGAACGGGCTGCCCCCGCGACAGCGCCGGCAACGGGTCAAAGTCCCCATCCGCATCGTGGAGTCCCCGTTCTACGCGGACGCGGCGCTCAGCGTCTACGTCAAGATCAAGGCACTCGCCCAGCGCCCCGAAGGCTGCACCGCCGGCGCCCGCACCCTCGCGTCCTACCTCGGGCTGTCGAAGTCCACCGTCGAACGCGGCATCTCCCAGCTCCGCTCCAGCGCGCCCGACGGCGTGATCGAACTGCCGGAGAACACCCGCCGCTCCATGCCCGGCGGCTGGGGCACCACCTGCCTGCGCCGGGTGCGGCCGATGACGTCCTCGGAGCGCTTCGTCTGGCTGCCCGTCGCCGCCTGCGAGGACCTCACGCCGCGCCAACTGCGCGCGTACGCCGCCATCGCCTACGCCGTGGCCCTGAAGATCGCCCTGACCGAGGCCGAGCTCGCCGGCTACCTGCGCCACCACACGGGCAGCCGCGCGGGCAGCCCGATCACCACGGAAGCCGCCGGGAAGGTGATCGACGGCCTGGAGGCCACCGGCTGGATCACCGTCGAGCGCCGCGCCGGCACCCAGGGCCGGCACCTCTTCACCCTCGCCACGGTCGAACCGGAACCCCGCCCCGGCGACCCGTTCGACCTCTTCGCCACACCCGCGTCTCCTGTTGTTGGTGACGGATCGGGTCCCCGCGTTGATGACGTATCGCTCGCGTACAGAGAAGACCCTATGACTGACCGACCCGAGGACGAACGTCCGCTTGTCCCACCCGCCGGAGGCGAGATACCGGTAGATGCGTCGGTGCACGGCCGCCTGGCCGTGCACACGGAACCGGTGCCCCCGGGTGAGCCGGTGGCGGCTCGACTGCCGAGCCCGCGTCTCGCGCTCCGCGCGGAGGAGCACCCCGACAGCAACGCCCCCGAACTCACCTACAGCCCCCGCGTCCACGCTGCCCTCGAACCCGTCCGCTGGCTCCTGCCCCGGGCCAACACCTTCACCCAACGGCTCATCGGCCGCGAAGTCGGCCGCCAGCTGCGCACGGGTACCGACGACGCGAGGCTTCGAGCCCGCCTGACGGCCCGCCTGGCCGCCACGACGCCATCGGACATCCGGGACGTCGGCCGCTGGCTGCTGGGCGTCGCCCTGCCCCGCTGGGGGTGCCCTGACCCCGACTGCGAGACCGGAGTGCTGTGGTCCTCCGGTACTGCGTGCCGGACGTGCCGGGAAGTCATCACCGACCGCCGGGCCGCGTCCCGCCCACCGGTGGTGCGCTCAGCACCCGCCGGCACCGCCCCCACCGGGGCTGACCGCCTCCCGAGGCTCGGCCAGTGCTGTCCCGGCTGTGAACGCCCCCGCCCGGTGGGAACGTCAGGTCTGTGCGGCTGTTGCCGGCACACCCCGAAGGCCACCACCCCCACGGCAGTCCCGGCCGAACGCTGCACCGGCGACGGCAGCGCACGCTGCGACCGGCCCGCGGCGAACGACGGCCTGTGCTGGCGGTGCAGGGTCCGGAGGACGTCTCGGGCCGGTACCGACTCGTTCTCCTCGACTGAGGCAGGGCAGCCGGAACCGGATCCTGCGGCAAGTCGGTACCAGAGTCGCTTCGGTCGCTCGGTCGCTGCCCACGGGGCTTCACCGGTTCCGGTGCCGGCGGCTCGGCAACCCGCGGCAGCGGAACTCCTGGGCAGTCCGCCGGCTCCCCTTCGTCCTCGGCGGAGCTACTGAAGCGACCCAAGCGACCGAACCCGGCACCTTCAGCCGTGCCTGACACGCGCGACACGCCGCCGTTCTGTCCGGAGAGGCTCAGTCGCTTTCAGTCGCTGAGCTTCAGTCGCTGGACAAAACCCCAGGTCAGAACCCATATACTCACCCCATCAGCGACTGAAGCGACTCAAGCTCGGGTATATAAAGACATTCCCGTGTGCGTGTGTGCGTTATAGACCCGGGCTTGAGTCGCTTCAGTCGCTGATGGGCTTGGAAAATGGCTTCTACCTGCGGAAACGTCGGAGCACCGGAACCAGCGACCGAAGCGACTCGGTCGCTGGCCAACGGTTCGGTCGCTCAGTCTTCCCACGGGCTCCGCCGGTTCGGGCTCGTATGTCCTCGCTCGGCTAGTCTGTGTGAGCTATCTTCTGGACTTCGGTCGCTTCAGTCGCTGATCCGGCATCCGCCAGTGCTCTGACCTGGCTTTTTGCCTTCAGCGACTCAGCCAGCGACTCAAGTCCGGGCAGCTACCGAGCTACCGATCAGCTACCGAACCAAGGGGAAGGGACCAGCGTGACGGCGCCGAAGGCCGTGGGGAGCGACCGAGCGGAGCGTCAGCCGGAGGCGCTCGCCGTCGCTCGCTGGTGTGCCGCCCAGGGGTGGCCCGTCCATCCGCTGGCTCCCGGACGCAAGACCCCGCCGGCCAACTGTCAGGCCTGCCAGGACTCCCCGCACTCCCCCACCGAGTGCATCTGCCCCCGGGTGGGTCGCTGGTGCCACGGCTTCCACGCCGCCACCGTCGACCAGGACGTCATCACCGCCTGGTGGCGAGCCAACCCGGACTTCGGTACGGGCGTCGCCTGCGGCCCCGCGGGCCTGGTCGTCATCGACGTCGACAGCCACCCGGGCCCTGTCCCCTCCCGGGACCGGATCCTGCCAGGCATCCCGATCCACGAGCACGTCAACCTCGACGGCCTGGAGAACGGCTACCACACCCTCGCCCTGCTGGCGGCTCTGCGCGGAGCTCCCGACCCGGCCGGGGACACCGCGACCCTGAGGGTGCGAACCCCCTCCGGGGGCCTGCACATCTGGTACCGCGACCAGGCCCACCACCGGTTCGCCTGCTCCGCGGGCTCCTCCGCCGGCCGGGCCCTCGCCTGGCAGGTCGACGTCCGTGCCCACGGCGGCTACATCGTCGCTCCCGTCACGGCGACCGCCAACGGTGTCTACACCCCGATGCCCGGTGCCACGGTCCCCGCGCCGCTCCCCAGGTGGCTCGCCGAGGAACTCATCCGCACCGGCCACCTCAAGGACCAGCCCGGTACGCACAGCGTCCCCCAGCAGGCCGTCCCCCACCGGGGCCGTCAGGCCGTCGTGGCCGCCGGCGGCGGCAAGCGGGGTGCCGATCGGGTCCTCGACACCGTTCTGCAGGACGTCACCGACTGCGCGGGCACGGCCGAAGGGGTCGGGTTCACCGGCAAGCTCAACCGCGCCGCCTTCACCGCCGGAGGCCTGGTCGCCGCCGGGCACCTCACCCACGCGGCCGCCGAGCGGCTGCTCACCGATGCCGCACACACCGCCCGCCCGTCCCAGGACCGGCACAGCTCCGCCGTCATCCGCTCCGGCCTCGCCGCCGGAGCCCGGCAGCCCCTGCACATCGGGAAGGCGCGCGGATGAGCGACAGCACCCGTAAGAGGACGGTCTTCGACCCCGTGGCCGCAGCGCAGCAGATCCTGGAGTACCCGCCGGTCCCGGGTCCCTCGCAGGCCCCCTGGCACGGCACCGCCGTGCAGGAGAGCCTCTTGGAGGAACCTGCCCCCGTGGCGGCCCAGCAGACGCCTGTTCAGGCCGTCCAGGGCCCCTCGACGGCCTCACCGGTCATTCGGTCCACCTCCGCCCCCGCAGGCCCACAGGCGAGCCCGCAGGGCCTCCTGCCGGACTCCCTGTCGGACCGCGGCAACGCCAAGCTCTTCGTCCACCTCTACGGACGCGACTACCGCCACGTCCCAGGACTCGGCTGGTACCGCTGGGCCGCCCACCGCTGGCAGCTCGACGAGGACGACACCGTCCTGTGGGCCGCCGGCGAGATGGCCGAGAGCATCGCCACCCACGACCCCCGCGGCGTCTACACCAACACCGACCTGCGTCGGCACCGCCGCCGCGCCCTGTCCACCTCGGGTATGAACGCCATGCTCGCCCAGGCCAAGTCCGCCCCGGGGATGGTCCTCAACGCAGCTCTCCTGGACGCCGACGCGTACGCCCTGTGCACCCCGAGCGGCGTGGTCGACCTGCGCACCGGCGCCATCGTGCCGCCCGACCCGAAGGTCCACCACCACTCCCGCTCCACCACCCTGGCCCCCGCCCGGATGCCCACCCCCCGCTGGGACCGCTTCCTCACCGACACCTTCGGCGACGACAAGGAAGGCCGCCAGACCCGCGACTTCCTCCACCTGCTGCTCGGCTACTCCATCAGCGGCGACGTCGGCGCCCAGGTCATGCCCTTCCTCTACGGCCAGGGCAAGAACGGCAAGTCCGTCCTGCTCGACGTCATGATCCAGCTCCTCGGCGACTACGCCGACGCGGCCCCGCCCGGCTTCCTCATGGCCAAGACCTTCGACGGCCACCCCACCGACCTCGCCGAGCTCCACGGCCGCCGGATCATCGTCTGCTCCGAGCTCAAGCCCGGCGACCGCTTCGACGAGGCCCGGGTCAAGCTGCTCACCGGCGGGGACAAGATCAAGGCCCGCCGGATGCGCCAGGACTTCTTCTCCTTCGAGCCCACCCACAAGCTCTGGCTGCTCGGCAACCACCGCCCCGAGGTCGGCACCGGCGGCTTCGCCTTCTGGCGGCGCATGCGCCTGATCCCGTTCGAGCGGGTCGTGCCCGAGGAGCGCAAGATCGACAACCTGGCCCACGTCCTCGTCGCCGAGGAGGGGCCCGGGATCCTGGCCTGGCTCATCGAGGGCGCCCGCCGCTACTTCGCCGGGGAGAAGGACCTCGCCGGCCCCCAGGCCGTCCAGACCGCGACCACGGCCTACGCCGAGACCGAGGACCACGTGGGCCGCTTCCTCAAGGAGGCGTGCGTCACAGGCGAGGGCATGCGGGCCGAACAGTCCCAGCTCTTCGGCGCCTACACCCGTTGGTGCGGCTTCGAGGGGGCCAATCCCGTATCCGGGCGTGCCTTCGCCGCACGAGTTCGGGAGACACTGGGTATGACATCTCCCAAGGAGATGGTCCTGTCCAACAGCCGCAAGTACTACCCGGGCATCGGCCTGATCACCGACGACACAGAGGAGCACCACGCGTGAGCGCGCTGATCGACCCGGCCGAGCTCGCCCACGAAACCGACCTCGTCTGGCTGGAGGACACCTCCGACCTCGACTACGTCCGTCAGTCGCTGGACCGCCTCACCACCCGCCGCGGCCGCCCGGCCTACCACCGCGACGGCCGCATGGTCGGCTACGCGATCCTCGGCCCCGACGCCAAGTCCTCGCGCGCCTCCGGCACCTTCCGCCGGCGCGTCTTCTGGCTCCTGCCGCACGACCGCGACCAGGACCCCGAAGGCCTCTACACCACCGGCGCCCCCTCCGAGGCCGTGGACCCGCGCACCGTCGCCCCGGGCGTCAAGGGCTACAAGACCGAGCGCTCCGAGGGCGGCCCGGCCTCCCCCGCCATGCTCGAACTGGGGATAACGCTTCCGAAGGCCTGACAGCCCGGGGGACGCGGTTCATGGGAGAGGGGCGGATCGGAGACGAGCCGCCCCTCTCCCATGAACCGCAGTGAGACCCGGCGGATGAGACTCGACGGCTCTGCTCACGGGGACGGACGGCGTCTCGTGGCCACGAAGCCTGTCGGTCCGATGCGGCCCGGGCTTGCGCACGTTCGTGTCGGTTTCCCGCCGGACAACGGCTACACCCGCTGGTTGCCTTGGGGGCGCATGTCCAACGCCGGCAAGTCCGCGCTCTTCCGCTCCCTCCACACCCCCGCTCGCACTCGCGAACGCCTGGGACGTGGCCAGTGCCCGTGTCATCGAGGCGGCGGGGGCGGCCGCGATCGCCACCCCCAGCGCCGGGGTGGCCTGGTCGCTCGGCGCCCCGGACGGGGACCGCGTCCCCCGGGGCCCGGTGCTGGGGCCCCCGCCACCCGGCTGCGGGAGACGCTGGGACGGGCGCGCCGCTACGTGGACGCCGGCGCGGACGGGACCTTCGTCCCCGGTGTCACGGACCCTGGCGTCATCAGGGACCTGGCCGCGGGTCTGACGGTGCCCCTCAACATCATGGCGGGGCCGGGCACCGCGCCCGTGGACGAACTGGGGGGCCCTGGGCGTGGCCCGGGTCAGCCTCGGCTCGGGGGTGCCACAGGCCGCCTACGCCGCCGCACGGCAGGCGACACTCGACCTGCACCGCGCCGGCGGCTACGACTCCCTCCGGCGGACCATCGACTACCCGGAGCTCAACGGCCTGTTCACCGCCACCAGCTGACCAGGCGCCGACGTACTCGTTCAAGCACTCGGACGGTACAGATGAACGTGCTCAGCCGCGTGATGTGTCAGGGCGCATGCCTCCTGCGGGGCTGAGGGCGGAGAGCCCTTGTTCTCCTGCCGGAGCGAGCTGATGATCAGCTCATGTCCATGAGCCGAGGCACCTTCGACGAAGTCCCCCTGAGCACGCTGTTCCCCCGGCTGTCCGCCGCCGACGTCGGATCACTGCGGCGCGCGGCCCGCAGCGTCGGCGCGGCTCGGTCCGAGGCCGCCGCCGCGACGTGGGAGTGGAAACCGGACCATGCGGTCTTCGCAGGCCCGCAGTCCCGGGCCTGCGTGATCCTCCTTCTGTGCGTTGTCCAGCCGGTGAGTGGAAGCGACTCGCCGGAGTTCCAGCTTCAGGTGGGCTGGACGGACCAGGGCCAGCACGAGGTGAGCGCCTCGGTCAACGTGGGCTGCTGGTGCGAGACCGACCACGGCACTCATGACGCCGACGTCCTCGCCCTCGCCGTCGGTGACGAGATCTCGCTGCCCCAGGCCTTCGAAGCCTGCGCCGAGCGCATGACGGCCTGGCTGGCCGACCCTCGCGACGCAGACTTCTGGCGAGCCCGAGAGGGTCTGCCGGCGCGCCGTGTGTAGGGCCTCGTTCGGGCCGATTCCCACTCGGCGCGGGGCCGGGCCCGTGTACGACAGGTCGGCAGTACCGCGTGCGGCCGGTCGTGAACCCGCTGCTGACGATCAGCTCCGGTGCCCTGGACAGCAGTGGCCGGGGCACCGCCATACAGATCGGCAGCTCGGTGTCGCGTCGTTCACGGGTGATGGCGGCGAAGTCGCGGCCCGCTCGGCGGCCACGACCGGGTCCTGGACAGGCGTCCAGGACCCGGTCGAGCCGGGTGCGCTCGCCAGTGGTCAGGGAATCGGGAAGACGCATGATCCAGGCCGCGATCCGGTGCGGTCGCGGGATCGGACGCGGTTCTTCGACGGCGGTCCCGGCCCGCAGGGCCGCGACGTATCTACGCACCACGACCACCAGGTCTTCGACCTCGGGCCAGACCAGGCTCCGGATCTCGCATACGTCCCACGCGCAGCCAACGCTTGCAGTTCTGCGGAGACCTCCCGGAACAATGATCGAAAGTGACTGACCGTCAACCAGCCACGGAGTCCGGCAACAGTCCCAAGGGCTCGATCGCAACTGCTCAGCTTGTGATTTATCCACTCGTCTTCGTCGGCGGAACGGGTGATCGAGCTGATCTTCCTGCGGAAGACTGTGTGCGTGACCCTTCCTACTTCGCTTGCCGCTGCTGAGGAGATCCGTGATCACCTCATTGATCAGCTCAACCTCGCCCTGCGCCGGCCCGGGATGCACGGGGGTGAGGTGGCGTTCCGGATCCTGATTGACCACCTGCTGTTCGTCGAGCGCCAGCCCGAGGCGTGGAATCAGCTGAAGCAGAGCTGGGAAGAGCAGGGGCTCTGGACCTCCATCGGCCCCAGCGGGGCCTTCCAGGAGATCTTCCCCGCGCAGGGTGACTGCTACGAAGTCGCCTCGGTATACGCGGAGTTCGCGCAGCGACGCGGTTGGCTCGGGCCCGATCGGGTTCTCACAGCCGAGGAGTACGAGGCTGTCACAGACCGGGTGCGAGGGTGGGCCGCGGCTGACCGCACCTGGGCTGACGTGACGGCGGAGTTCGGCCCTCCCTCTGTGCTGTTCGGAGGGAACAATCCCTTGTACGGGAAGACGCTTGGCTACCTCTCGGGGGATCCGCAGCAGCCGATGGTGGTCTTCCATCTGTGGAACGGCAGCGAACCGGGGAGCGAACCGTGGCCGCCCGAGCATGCGCAACCGTTGCTTCTCGCAGTGCGTTTCGGCGCCGGCTCGTTCCGTGGATCGTTGACCTTCACCCCCGAGGGTGATCGGAGAAGGCCGACGGTCGAGGATCCTTACCTGCCGCGGTAGCGGTCCGACGGCGAGCGCAGGTCACCCACATGGGGATTTCCAGGACAGCGGACCCGGCCCCGCCTGATTCTGGACCTCCAAGAGGTTCAGAGGCTCGACGCGAAGGCCGTGCTGGTGACCGTGGTGGAACAGGGCGTGCAGTACGAGTCGTTCGCGGAGCTGTCGCGCTTCCGGGGGGTCTTCTACGACTGCCTGACCGGGCGGCGTGACGCGCTGTTCGAGCTCACCGACGCGGTGCTGTGCACCGACGGCCCGGTGAAGACCCTGGTCGGCCTGGCATTGGCTCCCGAGCACCGCCGCGGCCACGGGGCCCTGTACGGCGCGCTGAACCGGGGCCGCCTGGACGTTGAACGGCTGCGGGCCGAGCTGGCCAGTCTGCCGCTGCCCCGTGCCGCCGGTGGCCGCCTGGTGCTGGCGGTGGACGTCTTGCCGTGGCTTCGGCCCGACGCCGACACGAGCGACGCCCGCTCGTTCTGCCACACCTACGGGTGGGGCGACGCCAGGCACCAGATGATCCCGGGCTGGCCGTACTCGTGGGTCGTCGCTCTGGAGTCGGGCCGGACCTCGCGGGTCGCCCCGCTGGACGCGGTGCGGCTGAGGCCGGGCGACGATCTCGCCGCGGTCACCGCCGCACAGCTGCGGGACCTGGTCGAGCACCTGGTCGCCGCCGACCAGTGGAGCCCAGGTGACCCGTCGGCGCTGATCGCGGCCGACGCCGGCTACGACGTGATGCGGCTGGCCTACCTGCTGCGCGACCTGCCCGTGGAGATCCTGGGACGCCTGCGCTCGGACCGGGTGATGCTCCGCCCGGCACCGACCCACGCGGAGTTCGCCCGGGCCAACCCGGCCGGTGGGCGGCCGCCCAAGCACGGCAGCGAGTTCATCTTCAAGGACGCCAGGTCCTGGGGCGCCCCGGACGCGGAGACGAAGACGGCGACCACCCGCTACGGCACCGACCACGCCCAGAGTTGGGACCGGCTCCACCCCGAGCTGCAAGGGCGCGCCGCCTGGCGCGACCACCCCGGCCCGCTCCCGGTCATCGAGGGCACCGTCATCCGCCTGAAGGTCGACCACCTGCCCAGTGGCGGCGACCCCAAGCCGCTGTGGTTGTGGTGGTCACGGCCCGCGGCCGACCCCGCGGAGACCGATCTGGCTTGGCAGACCTTCCTGCGGCGCTTCGACATCGAGCACTTCTTCAGGATGGTCAAGCAGACACTCGGCTGGACCGCTCCGAGCCTGCGGGAAGCCGAGGCGGCGGACCGATGGACCTGGCTGATCATCACCGCCTGCACCCAGCTCCGCCTCGTCCGCTCTCTGACCACCGACCTGCGACGGCCGTGGGAGAAGCCGGCCGAACCGAACAAGCTCACCCCAGCCCGAGTCCGACGCGGGTTCCGACACCTGCACGCCAGAACCTCAACGCCGGCCGCAGTGCCGAAACCCGCTCGCCCCGGCCCCGGGCGCCCGCCCGGCTCCAAGAACCACCGCCCCGCAAACCGCTACGACGTGGGCCTGCTCCTGGCCACCGGAGAGTCCTACCGCCGACCGGCTCACCACAAGGTCGGCACCAAACCACGCCGCACCGGATAAGTCACAAGCTCAGCCGTGTAGGCCCCACTTGTCGAGGCCGGAGTAGATGACGGCGGTCCGGTACCCGGGTTCGGCGAAGCACTCGGCCTCGCCCGTGTAGTGCGACCACTGCCGGTAGATGGCACTCCGTCGGTCCCATGAGCTGCTGTTTTGCCAGTCCCGAGTGGCACCTAAACGCATGATCGGCAGAATCTAGTTGGCATATTCGTACAGGGCGGTGCTGACAGCCTCTGCGCCGGTGCCGCCTGATTGTCGGGAACATGCACCTAGAGCTGGATCTTCGTCGTAGGTTGCTCGTTGATCGTGGGGCGGCGAAGGAGTGGGCGGTCATGGCGTTACGTGGCGGGCAGGCAGCGGCGTCGACTGTCCGGTGGTCGGATGAGCAAGGGCTGGAGGACCTTGCCCACCTGGACACGGGCTTTCGCGGGTGTGCCGGCGACCTTGCTCTGGAGCCGGGGTGGACGCGCCGGTGGACGACGACGTGGCGCTTCGGGCGGACGCCAGTGGTGTACGCGGTCCGTGACTTGGCCGAGGCTGAAGCGGAGATCGTCCGGAGCCGGCCGGTCCGGCGGTTCACCTGGCGGACCGGGCAGTGGCACCGGCCGGGCCTGGAGTACCTGGTGTCCTCCGGCCGCCACCACGGGTTCGAGAGCTTCGAGGAGGAGAGCCTGCTCCTGGTGGCGGACTTCGCCGCGGACCTGACGGAGGCGCTGTCCCAGCCGTTTCGGCTGCGGTTCGATTCGGCGGCCGGTTCGAAGGAGCACACTCCGGACTTCCTGCTGCTGACCGGGACAGGGCCGTGGCTGGTGGACGTGCGGCCGAGCGATCGGATCCGTCCCGAGGACGCGCTGAAGTTCGCGGCGGCGGCCGAGACGGCGCTTGCCGCCGGGTGGCGTTACAGCGTGGTATCTGGCTGGCGGGAGAACGTACCGGAGCTGGCGGACGCCCTGTCCGCTGGGCGGCGTCAGCTGAGTGACCCGCTCGGGCTGCAGGGCGAGCTGCTCGGCGCCGTCGCAGCCGGGCCGCTGAACTTCGGCGACCTGGTCGGGCGGTGCAGCGTGCCGGCCGTTGCCCGCGCCCACGCTGTGCACCTGATGTGGCACCGGCGTCTGGGCATCGACGTGTCGGCGCCGCTCACCGACACGAGCCCGGTCCGTCTCGCTCCTCGTGACGCCGGGACGGGGGCGGCAGCTTGACGCCGGCGGCCTGCTGGGATCTCGCACCCGGCATCGAGCTGATCGTGAACGGCCGCGAGTGGACCGTGGATGTGGTCCAGCCGCGGCTGGGGCGGGTGACGCTGCTTCGGGAGGGCGCCGAGCCCTGGAACACCTCGCTGCGGGAGTTGATGCACCATCCGCGCTGCCGACCCTCCACTCGCACCAGGGCCGACCTGCCGGCTGCCAGCCGCGGCCGGCAGCCGAAAGCCCTCGCGGACCTGCCGCCGCAGCGGCGGGCGCTGGTCGCGCTGCGGATGGAACACCTGCTGGAAGTGGAGACCGGCTACCGCAGCGGCGACCCGCTGCGGCCGGCGGTGGATGAGCCGCGCCCCGGCTACGACCCGGACACCACCACGCTGACCCAGCGCCGGCAGCACAAGGCGCTGGAGCTGCGGCAGGCCGCCGCGGCGGATCCGGCCGGTGCCAGGGCGCTCGCGCTGGACCGGGTGAGCTACCGCACGCTGATCCGCTGGGACCGCGGCCGGATCCGGTTCGGCGCGGTGGGTGTGGCGGACGACCGGTGGCTGCGGGAGGCGACGGGGCGTCGTATTTCTCCCGCGGTGCGCGAGGCGCTCTTCGCGGTCCGCGCGGAGACGCTGCACCGCTCGAAGCTGACGGCCAAGGACCGCGAGCGCCTGATCCACCAGTACGTCCGGGAGACCTACGGGGCCCAGGAGCCGGTGCCGAGCTACGAGACGCTGCGGGTGGTGTGGCGGGAGTGGTTCGGCTCCACGGGCGCACGCCAGCGCTACAGCCGCTCGGCGGCCCGGGTGCAGGAGAACACGACCGGGCGGCACGTCGTGGTGCACCGGCCCGGGCAGGTCGTCGCGCTGGACACCACGATCCTGCCGGTGAAGGTCCGCGAGGACGTGTTCGGCGAGGCGGTGTCCGTTCACCTGACCCTGGCCCTGGACGTCTACACCCACTCGATCGTGGCGTTCCGCCTCACGCTGGTCTCCGACTCCGCGGTCGACGTGGCGATGGTGCTGCGGGACGTGATGATGCCGTTGCCGATGCGCCCGGACTGGGGCGAGGACATGGAGTGGGCCTACCCGGGGGTGCCGGCCACGCTGGTCGCCGAGTTCGCCGGGCACGGGGTCGCCGGTCTGCCGTTCTTCGCCCCGGAGACCGTCACCACCGACCACGGCTCCGTCTACAAGAACCACCACGTCACCGAGGTGCAGCGCGTGATCGGGGCGAACATACGCCCGAGCCGGGTCCTTCGCCCGACCGACAAGCAGGCAGTGGAGCGGGCCTTCGGTGCGATCCAGTCGCTGCTGTTCCGTATCCTGCCCGGCTACCAGGGCGTGGATGTGGCCGACCGGGGCGTGGACCCGGAGGGCGACGCGGTGCTGACGGTCGCCGAGATGGAACACCTGATCGCCACGTGGGTCGTCAAAGTGTGGCAGAACCGCCGATTCGGCGCATATGCCCCGAGCTGGGACCCGGCCGGGGACCACAGTCCGAACAGCCTGTTCGCCGCTTCCATGGCGCAAGGCGGCTTCGCGCTGCAGATCCCGCCCGCCGAGCTGTACTACCAGCTTCTGCCGACCCATCGCGTGATGATCCACGGCAAGCGCGGCGTGAAGATCAAGAACCTCTGGTACGACGGCGACGCGCTGGACGACTACCGCTTCGCCGCCTCCGGACGGGGCGGGGTGGCCCGCAACCGGTACGTCTTCCACCGCGATCCGCGCGACCCGTGCTTCGTGTTCTTCTCAGGACCCGCGCACCCACGACTGGCACACCCTGCCCTGGACCGGCCTGCCCGAGGACGGCCGGGTGCCGGCGTTCGGGGACGCCCGGGTGCGGGAGGTGCTGCGGGAGGTCCGCCGCCGCGGCATGGCGCCGAAGTCGGATGCCGAGCTGCTGCCGGTGCTGCTGGAACTCATCGGCGCCACCGTGCCGGTGGAGCAGTGGCCGGCCCGGCTGAGCCGGGGCCAGAAGGTGGAACACGCGCGGGAGGTCGCCCAGGTGGCCGCCGCCGCGGCCGACCGCCCGGTACCGGCACCGCAGGCGGCGCCGCCCGCCGCCGACGAGGCCGCCGGAGCGGGCGGCGCGACGGTGACGCGGCTCGCCTGGCGGGAGCGGGCCGAGACCGGCCAGAGCGCGGTGGACGCCGAGCGCCGGCGCAGGAGGGAGCAGGCGGTGCCTGCCCGGCCGGTGCCGCCGCCCAGGCTGGGGGAGCGGCTGCGGGCAGTGAGCCTGCTCTCCCTGCCCGACGAGGACGACACGGTGACGGAGGAGAACCGTTGAGCGGGAGCGAGGAAGGGGCGTCGCCGGTGTTCCTGCCCGGGCCACCGCTGGACCGCACACACTGGCAGGGCTGGGAGCGGTGGCGGGCGAGCCGGGACGCGTTCGTGCCGGCGCCGCGGCTGACCGCGGCGCAGTACGCGCGGCTGAGCCTCAGGCAGGCCCGTATCCACGACCTGCACCGCCTGGCCACCCACAGCAGTCTGCCGGTGCAGGCCACCCCGATGAGCGAGGCCGTCGCCGACCTGGTCAAGACCCGCATCGAGGACGGCGCGTTCAGCCACAAGTGGGGCACCCGCACCGGCGTGATGGTCAACGGCGGCGGCGCCCAGGGCAAGACCGAGACGGTGTGCGAGGCGCTCGCCGCGTTCGAGGACGAGTGGCTCCAGCTGCACCGGCAGGTCAACCCGGAGGCGATCGAGGGCACGCGGGACCTGCACGCCCTGGTGGCGTACGTGCGCTGTCCGGTCCGGGCGACCCCGATCTCCACCTGCCAGCGGATCCTCGACTTCTTCGGTGAGGACCACAAGGGCATGCGCCTGGAGGACTTGGTCCGCACCGTGAAGGACGCGATTTTCGCGCATGGCTCCAAGGCGCTGGTGATCGACGACATCACGAGGTTGGAGCTGCACCGGGAGGCGGACCAGGACGTCCTGGACCTGATCCGCGAGATGATGAGCATGCCCGTCACCCTGATCCTGGTGGGCGTCGGCATCCCGAACTCCGGGCTGCTGCGCGACGGGCGCCGGGACGCCAAGACCGGCCAGTGGATCTTCAAGCCGGTCCCGGACCGCGGCAGGAGCCCCAACGACCAGGCCGCCACCCAGCACGAACGGCGTTTCGACCTGATCGACCTCGACGCGTTCGGCTACGACACTCCCGCGCGGATCGCCGCGTGGACCGCGCACCTGGCAGGGCTCGAACAACATCTGCGGCTGCTGACTGACACCGAGGGCATGCTCACCACCGGTGGCATGCCCGAGTACCTGTTCCGCCGCACCGGCGGGGTGGTGGGACTGCTGGAGAAGCTCATCCAGACCGGCTGCCGCCGCGCGATCCGCGATGGCAGCGAGCGGCTGACGATCGACCTGCTCGACGCCTTCACAGTCACCCCCACCGACCTGCCCGACCTGGACGCCGCCTCCGGCGAGCAGCCTCACATCCCCGCCCCGGCCAGGAAGAAGGTGGCGCGAGGGCGCAACACGGTCTTCGACGACGCCGGCCCCAGCGGAGCGGTGAGTTGACCCCCGCCCCCGCCCCGCTCGCCCGTAGCCTCGTGCCCCTGCCGTAGGAGTCCCTGGCCGGCTACGTACTGCGGCTGGCCCATCGCCTTCGCCGACCACCCGGGCGCATCGGCGTGCTGACTGGCCTCGCCCCCTACCGGCTGGGGCGCATGGTCCGCCTGCCCGCGCACCTGCTGGTCGACCTCGGGCCCGAGCGAGCGGCGGCGTTCGCCGCCGCCACCCGCCTGAGCTTGAGCGAAGTCGCCGCCCTGAGCCTGCGCCAGTACGCCGCCGCCTACCCGCCGATGGCCCAGGCCGGCACCCGCACCGACGGGCGAGTGGGCTTCAACGTATGGGCGTTCACCACCGCCAGCCGGTTCTGCCCCGACTGCCTGGCCGGAGACGGCAGCCCCATCGAGCACGAGCACGGCGGCGCCTGGCGCCATCGCTGGCACCTTCCCGTAGTCTTCGCCTGTACCCGCCACCGCCGGCTGCTGGAACACCTGTGCCCGCACTGCCGGCGGCCCGCCAACCTCTCCTTCGACGGGCGGGCCAGCGCCATCCTCCACTTGCAGGGCGCCGGCCTGCACCCCGCCCAGTGCCGCAACCTCGCACTGGACGCGCCTTCGCGCAGGCCCCGCCCGTTGTGCGGCGCTGACCTCACCACGTCCGACCTCGGCCGGCGACCCCTCGACCCGGCCCAGCTGACCACCGTCCTTCGGCTCCAGGAACGCCTCGACCACCATCTCGCTGCGGACACGGGCACCGGTTCGCTGTTCTTCCCGGACCTAGTGGCCGTCAGCCAACTCATCAAGATCACCTGGCCCATCGCCGCCGACCTCGCACCGCTGCCCACCGCGGTGTCGGACACACTCGACACGCACATCCAGGACGTACGCCGACGCACCGCCGACCTCCCCCACGGGCACAATGGCCGTGAGGTCATCGGCCTCCCTGCACCGGCCGCCGCGACGGCGGCCCTGCTCGCGCTGAGCGAGCACCTCCTGGCCGAGCGGGACGCGGCCACCCTGCGCGAGGCGATGCAGACCCTCGCCCGCACGGCATTCGACACCGACCGGCTCCGCTACGCGGGGGTCATCCGCCGCCAGCTGTCCACACCACTGGCCCGCGCGCTGTCCCGCCAGCAGTTCGGCTTCCACGCCCTCGCCGGCGCCGGCACCTCCGGCGTCCTGCGGGTGGCGTCCCGCCCTTGCCGGTTCACTCCCGCGCACATCCCCCAGCTCCTGCCCATCCACTGGTACGAGCGCCACCTCGCTGGCTTCACCGCACGCCTCACGGCCACCAGCCGCAACAACAGCCGTCTCGTTCGCCGGGCCGCGGCGCTGAAACTCGCCGAGATGACCCTGGGCGGCACCCCGGCCGACGGCGCACTCCTGCTCGCCATCCCGCCCGGACACGCCGCCTCCGGCCTCAAACAGCTGCGGGCACGAACCCCGGACACGTACTGGGGACAGTTCCTGGCCGGCGTGGAGACGATCGCTGGCGAACTCGACCGGCACGACCAGCGGATCGACTACGCCCACCGCCCGCGCGATGCGGCTACCGGCCTCGGTCCTGGTCTGGGCCCGCGTGACCGAGGGCGAATACCTGTTCAGCCCGCTGATCCGCGCCGACGGCACTGGGCCGCAGCTGGACGGTGGGGCCGATCTGGTGCGCGAGACGGTCCACCTCCTGGGGGTGCGCAGGGGCGACAAAGCCCGCCTCCTGGCACGCCTGGCCCCCTATACCGACGAGCTCGCCGCCCAGTGCGACTCCCGGACCGCGGCCGAATTCGCCACAGGACGGACCAGGTGACGGGCCGTCCGCTTGCCCGCAGCCTGGGCCCGCTGCCCGAGGAATCGATGGCCGGCTTCCTGCTACGGCTCTCCTACCGGATCCGCCGCACCCCGGCCCGCACCGCCGAACTGGCCGGCCTCGGCCCGATCCGGAACGGCCGCCTGAGCACCGACCACCTCCTGGGCCTGACACCTACCATGGCCACGGTGTTCGCCGCTGCCACCCGCCTCACCCCACCCACGGCCCTGGACGCGTCACCTGTGCGGGCAGCGGCGGTGGAGGCGCTATGCGCGAAGGTGACGCGTCCAGGGCCGCGACCTAGGTGAATGCGACGATCGAGTACGTCGCGGCGCAGGCCGGCGCGATGAAAGCGGCCGTTGCGCCGGCGACCGCGCTGGTGCGCCACATGATCGGTGACGCGGACGCGTTCGGCCTGGCGCGCTCGCAGTGGAACACGGTCGTCTACCTGACCGCAGGCGGGCAGTCCCAGCACCCAGGTCCGGCCGCGCCAATCCGTTCCGCATGCGACCCGCCGCCGCGTTCCCGCCCTGCCGAGAGCGGCCGGCGACCGCACGGTGGGCAGGCCGACCCCAGTGGTCGTATCCGTTCACGGAATCCCCGCACGCCCAATTGTTGACGGTGCTTACATCGCGACCTATAGTCATGTGTACACCGCTTACATTGCTAGTGAGGAGCCGTGCCATGTCTTCGGCGCAGAAGGACACCACCGTCAAGGTCGACCTGGGCGGCCGTACGGTCACCGTCCCCAAGGGGGGTCTGTACGACCGGTACCGGATGAACCCCGACCTCGACGAGATCGCCCGCGACCCCCGCGTCAGCGGGGTGGACTTCTTCCGGCAGCTGCCCAAGATCAAGGTCGACTCCCCGATCGGCCCCACGCTCACCCCGAACTTCTACTACAGCGTCTCGACCGCCCGGATCACCATGCTCGCGCCCTCCGGCGCGATCCGGACCCGGCTGCCCGGAGAGCTCGCGCCGCTGGAGATCGCCCCGGGCCTCGGGCTGGTCTCGGTCATGTTCTTCCGCTACGACGTGTGCGACATCGACTTCTACACCGAGGCCGCCGTCGGCATCGCCGTGAAGCCCGCGCGGCACGGCAGGCTCGGATTCTTCGACCTCGTCGCCGGCCTCAAGAACGAACACCTCGACTCCTACGTGCTGTCCCTGCCGGTCAGCACGGAGATCGCCCAGGTCCGCGGCCACGACGGCTACGGCTTCCCCAAGTGGGTCACCGGCCTCGACGTCGACATCGACGAGCGCCGCACCACCGCCCGGGTCACCAACGACGCCGGCGGCCTCGACCTGTCGCTCCAGGCGACCACGCCGAAGCAGACCGCCCACCTGAGCGGCGACCGCGTCAGCTCGCTCACCTCGTACACGACGATCAACGGCGCATGGCACTCCACCCTGAGCCAGACCAACGTGCTGAACGCCGGCACGACGCGCCTGCCGCGTGACGTCCGCCTCCAGCTCGGCGAGGGCCGGATGTCCGACGACCTGCGCTCGCTCAAGCCGATGCGGACCATCCAGTTCGACGTGATGACCGAAGGCCAGCTCGCCCTCCACATGCCGGTCCCCACCTCGGTCCAGCGCCGGAACAAGTAGCAAGGAACCCCCGCCATGGCCACCGCACAAACCGCCAGCCCCACGGCCGCCCGCGCCCAGGGCCTGCCCGCCTCCATCACCCCGGCGCTGCTCAAGCGGCTGACCGCACGGGTCTTTGCCGCACCGAACGCCGCGCGCGTCACCACCAGCGCCCCGTACTCCGGCCACCCCCTGGGCGACTTCCCCATCTCTACCCCCGAAGAGGTCGAGGCCGCGTTCGCCCGCGCCCGCGCCGCCCAGGCCACCTGGGCGGCCACGCCGATCGCGGAGCGCAAGAGGATCATGCTGCGCTTCCACGACCTCGTCCTGGCCCGCCAGGAGGAGGCGCTCGACCTCATGCAGGCCGAGAACGGCAAGACCCGCCGCGACGCGTTCCTCGAAGTCGTCGACATCGGGATCGTCTCCCGCTACTACGCGCGCAACGCCGCCAAGTACCTGAGCCCCAAGCGCCGCCGCGGCGCGATCCCGCTGCTCACCCACACCACCGAACTGCGCCACCCCAAGGGCGTCGTCACGGTGATCTCACCGTGGAACTACCCCCTGAGCATGGCCGCCAGCGACGCCATCGCCGCGCTCATGGCGGGCAACGCCGTCGTCCAGAAGCCCGACACCCAGACCGCGCTCACCGCCCTCTGGTCGCTCGACCTCATGTACGAGGCGGGGCTGCCAGCCGACGTGTGGCAGATCGTGGTCGGCCGGGGCAGTTCCATCGGCGGCGCCCTGATGGCAGGCGCCGACTACATGATGTTCACCGGTTCCACCGCCAGCGGGCGCCAGATCGCGAGCGACGCGGGCCGGCGCCTGATCGGGGCCTCCCTCGAACTCGGCGGCAAGAACCCGATGATCGTCCTGGACGACGCCGACATCGACAAGGCCGCCGCCGGCGCGGTCAACGCCTGCTTCCCCTCCGCCGGCCAGCTGTGCGTCTCCGTCGAGCGCCTGTACGTCGCCGAGTCCGTCCGCGACAGGTTCGTCGCCGCGTTCGTCGAGCGCACGAAGAGGCTCAAGATCGGTGCGGCGTACGACTACAGCGTCGACGTCGGCTCCCTCACCACCCCGTCCCAGCTCAGGACCGTCACCGAACACGTCGACGACGCCGTCGCCAAGGGCGCCACCGTCCTGGCCGGCGGCAGGGCCCGCCCGGACCTCGGCCCCCTCTTCTACGAGCCGACCATCCTCACCGACGTCACCCCCGAGATGACGGTGAACGACCACGAGACCTTCGGGCCGGTCGTCTCCATCTACTCCTTCCGCCACGTCGAGGAGGCGATCGCACAGGCCAACGCCACCCCGTACGGCCTCAACGCCAGCGTCTGGACCCGCAACGGGGCCCGCGGCCGGGCCGTCGCCGCCCGCGTCCACGCCGGCACCGTCAACGTCAACGAGGCCTTCGCCGCCGCCTGGGGAAGCATCGACGCGCCGATGGGCGGCATGGGCGACTCCGGCCTCGGCCGCCGCCACGGCGCCGAGGGCATCCTCAAGTACACCGAGGCCCAGACCATCGCCCACCAGCGCCTCCAGGGCTTCTACCCGCCGCAGCGCATCAGCCCCGAGACCTGGGCCGCCCTGCTGACCGGCACGCTCAAGATCATGAAGGCATTCGGCGTCCGCTGACCGGCGAATGCCCGGGGGCGGTGTCCCTCAGTCGCCGTGGAGCGCCGTCCTGAGGGCGTCGATGGCGAGCTTGCGGGCGACGTTGGCGGCGCGGGTGTCGCGCAGGCTGTCCAGGAGAAGGAAGTCGTGGACCATCGCCGCGACGCGGACGGACGTGACGTCGACACCGGCCTCGCGAAGCCGGTTGGCGTACTGCTCGCCCTCGTCGCGCAGGACGTCGGCCTCGTCGGTGATGACGAGGGTCGTCGGCAGGTCCTTGAGCTGGTCGAGGGTGGCCTGCAGGGGCGAGGCGTGGTGTTCGGCGCGCTGGGCGGGGTCGGTGGTGTAGGCGTCCCAGAACCACTTCATGCCGTCGCGGGTGAGGAAGTAGCCTTCGGCGAACTGCAGGTAGGACGGGGTATCGAAATTCGCGTCGGTCACCGGGTAGAGCAGGACCTGAGCCTTGAGGTCGATGCCGCCGCGCTCCTTGTTCATCAGGGCGAAGACCGTCGACATGCAGCCGCCGACCGACTCCCCGGTCACCGCCACCCGGGAGGTGTCCAGGCCGTGTTCCTCGCCGTGCTTGAGCACCCACTGGCCCACGGCGTAGTTCTGCTCGACCTGGGTCGGGTACTTCGCCTCCGGCGCCCGGTGGTAGACGGGGAAGACGCCCGCGGCGCCCGCGCCGACCGTGAGCTCGCGGAAGATCCGGTCGTGGGTCTTGTCGTCGCCGAAGACCCAGCCGGCGCCGTGGATGTAGAACACCACGGGAAGCGGCCCGGTGACGCCCTTGGGGCGGATGATACGGGTGCGGACGGTGCCCCACTCGCCGGTGGCCACCTCGACCCACTCCTCGTCGACCTCGGGCCGGGGCACGCCCGGGTCGACCTGCAGGCCGAGCAGGATCTCGCGGCCCTGCTCGGGCGGCAGTTCGTAGAGCCGCGGGTGCGGATCGGTCGCCTCGCACAACTCCTTTGCGGCGGGCTCCAGGTAAGGGGTAAGCGGCGGAGGAAGCTCAGTCATGTTCTCTCCATGTCGCGGGCACACGTGTGCCCTGCTCGCGCGGCCTCACCGGCCGCGCCTGACGAACCCCCGGCCGAACCTCCCCTCCTCCTATCGTCGGGTCCCGCGCGCGACGCGCAACCTGTAGCCCCGGCCGCGGACCGCGGCTCTCACCGGGCAGGCGCCCACGATGGCGCCGAAGATCGAGGCGAACGGAACACGACGGCAGCTGACCGGAAGAGCGGCCCCGTCATCACCCAGAAAGGCGAGAACATGACCCGAGTCCTCTTCGTCGTGACGGCGGCCGAGTACTGGACGCTGAGGGACGGTACGAAGCACCCCACGGGCTACTGGGGCGAGGAACTGGCGATGCCGCACAAGATCTTCACCGAGGCCGGGTGGGAGATCACCATCGCGACCCCCGGCGGGAAGCGGCCCACCCTGGACAGGATCAGCATGGGCCGTACGGCGGGCCTGCCGGGCACCCTGCGCGAGGTCGCCGACTACCTCGCGACGATCCAGGACGTACTGGACGCCCCGGCCTCCCTCAGCGAGGTGGACGCCGACGACTTCGACCTGGTCTTCTACCTCGGGGGTCACGGCCCGATGGAGGACCTCTCCCACGACGAGGTGTCGGGGGCGCTCCTCACCAGGCAACTCGCCTCCGGCAGGCCGCTGGGTCTGTTGTGCCACGGCCCGGCCGCGCTGCTCGCGGCCGGCAACCCTGACGGCTCCTGGCCCTTCGCCGGATACCGGATCACCGCGCTGTCCAACGTCGAGGAGAAGCTGAACAGCTTCGGACGCAAGGCCTCCTGGTTCCTGGAGGACCGGCTGCGCGAGAGCGGCGCCCACTACGTCAAGGGAACTCTCCCGCTCCTGCCCCACATCGAGGTCGACCGCACCCTCTTCACCGGCCAGAACCCCGGCTCGGCCAAACGGCTCGCCACGCGCATGGTGGCCGACCTGGCCGGCTGACTCGGACGCGGGCCGGGCCCGTCGGGTCTGGGCAAACGGAGCAGGGTGGCGGCCCGCGGTCCGCCACCCTGCTCCGGCTCCGATTCAGCGCTTCGGCGCTCCGGGCGCGACGAGCTGGCCGAGCATCTCCTCCATGGACTCCTGCGCGGGCCGGTAGCGCACGCCCAGCACACGACGGCTCTTGGCGGTGTCGCTGCGCAGGTCGAAGCCGATGTTGCGGCGTAGGTACTCGCGGGGGAGTTTGATCACCGGCGCGAGGGCGACCGCGAGGGGCTTGGGAACCGCTCGGCGCGGTAGCCCCAAGGCGGCTCCGTAGGCGGGAAGCAGCCTGCGGCCGAGGTCGACGATGTCGGTGGTCTCCGCCACGACGAGGTGGCGACCTTCGGCCTCGGGTAGGAAGGCCGCCGCCAGGTGCGCGTACGCGACCTCGCGGACGTCCACGACGGCCAGTGCGATGCGGGGCGCGCCGAAGCGGGCCTCGCCGCTGGCTAGCTGCCGTGCGATGGCGAAGCTCTCGCTGGTGGGGTCGGGGTTGAGCGAGGGGCCGATCACCAGGCCGGGATTGACGGTGACCAGGCGCCAGCGGTCCTGGGCCCGGGCGATCCGCCACGCTTCCTGCTCGGCGAGGGTCTTGGAGTAGCTGTAGGGCTCGTGGGTCAGCGACGAGGTCGTGTTCCAGGCCTCCTCGGTGACGATCCGGCCGGGCAGGCGCCGGACCTCCTGGGCGTCGCCGACCATCGCGGCGATCGAGCTGGTGAGCACCACCCGCTCGACGCTCGCGACCTCCGTCGCCGCGTTCAGGACGTTGCGGGTGCCGTGCACGGCCGGGTCCACGAGGTCGCGCTGCGGATCGCGGACCGTCCGGGCGAACGGCGAGGCCGTGTGGATCACGATCCGACAGTCCTGCATGGCCTCCCGGTACGAGCCATCCTGCAGCAGGTCGGAGGCGAACAGGCGGAGCGTCCCGGGTGAGGCGTCGGCGGCGGCGAGAAGGTGTCTGACCTTGTCGGCGTTGCCGGGGTCGCGGACCGCGGCGTGGACCGTGGCCCCGGCGTCGAGCAGGCCCTTCACGATCCAGCCGGCGACGTAGCCGGTGGCTCCGGTGACCAGGGCCGGCGCACTCGTGTCGACGGGCAGGTCACCGAGATCGATTCGGGTGTCCATGGGGTTCCTTCGCTCAGTCGTTGACGAGGATGATCTTGCCGATGTGTCCGCCCGCTTCCATGAGGCGGTGCGCTTCGGTGGCGTCGGCGAGCGGGAGGGTGCGGTCGACGACGAGCTTGACAGTCCCGTCCTCGATCATCGGCCAGACCCGTTCGCGTACCTCGGCGATGATCGCGGCCTTGTCGGCGGCTGGGCGGGTGCGCAGGGTGGTGCCGTGGACGGAGGCGCGCTTGAAGACCAGTTCAGCGAGGTTGAGCGGGGCTTCGAGGCCGTTCTGCAGGCCGATGACGACCAGGCGCCCGTCGGGGGCCAGGGAGTGGACGTTGCGCTGGAGGTACTCGCCGCCGATGACGTCGAGGATGACGTCGTAGGGGCCGTGGTTGGCGAAGTCCTCGGTGCGGTAGTCGATGGTGAGGTCGGCGCCCAGCTCCAGGGCGCGGGCGGCCTTCTCGGGGCCGCCGACGGTGGTGACCACGCGGGCTCCGAGGGCCTTGGCGATCTGGATGGCGGCGGTGCCGATGCCGCCGGCGCCGCCGTGGACGAGGAGGGTCTCGCCGTGCTCGAGGCGGGCGGTCATGACGAGGTTGGACCAGACGGTGGCGACGGCCTCGGGCAGGGCGGCCGCCTCGACGAGGCCGAGGCCTTTGGGGACGGGCAGGAGCTGGCCCTCGGGAACGGCGACCTTCTGGGCATAGCCGCCACCGGTCAGCAGGGCGCAGACCTCGTCGCCGATCTTCCAGCCGGTGACGCCCTCGCCGATGGCGCTGATGCGGCCGGACGCCTCCAGGCCGGGGTAGGGGGAGGTGCCGGGCGCGAGGGGGTACAGGCCCCAGCGCTGCATGATGTCGGCCCGGTTGAGTGCGGTGGCGGCCACGTCGATGACCACCTCGCCCGCCGCAGGGGTCGGGTCCTCGACCTCGGTCCACTCCAGGACCTCAGGGCCGCCGGGTTCCTTGATCGTGATTGCCTTCATGGTGCAAGTCCGTTCGCATGGGCAAGCCAATGTATTCACTGCATACATTAGGGTGCAAAGTGTGCAGTGTCAACATTCTGGGGGCGGCCGCGGTTCGCGGGACGGGCCGGAGCGGTCCGTCCCGCGCTGTCAGGCGCCGACCTGATCCGCCACCCCGGCCTCCGGCCGGGGTTGTGCCGGGGTCGCGGCGAGCAGTGCCCGGACGGCGGCGTGAACCTGGGCGGACACCGTCTCGGGGGTGGAGGTGTCGAGCTTGCCGTCCAGGTGCAGGAAGGCCAGGCCGTGGACGACGGCCCACACGGCGGTGGACAGGGCCTCGGGGTCGGAATCGGGGAAGACGCCGTGGACGATGCCGCGGACGTACTCCCATATGGCGGCGGTCGCCGCGACCCGCTCGTCGTTCGTGGGGTCGCAGGGCTCGGCGAACATCACCCGGAACAGCGCCGGACGCTCCAGGGCGAAGCGGACGTAGGCGACGGCGACCTCGGCGAGGTCCTCGGGCGTGCGGGGTGAGGGGTGCGCCGCCGCCAGGTGGTCGGCGAGCTCGACGTAGCCCTGAGCCGCGACCGCGGAGACGAGCGCGTCGCGGTCCGCGTAGTGGCGGTAGGGGGCGGTCGCCGACACCCCCGCCCGTCGCGCCACGGCCCGCAGGGACAGGCCAGCGCTGCCGTCCTCCTCCAGGAGCTCCCGGGCGGCGCGCAGGCACGCTGCGCGCAGGTCGCCGTGATGGTACGAGGCATTCGCCTGTGTCATGGGTCACCCTCTCCGATGTTTGCGGTGCCTACATTCTTTGCCTTAATGTAAACGCTGTACACATCCTAGTCGATGGAAGAGGAAGAATCAGATGGCCAGCGAACTGTTCACGCCGCTGCGCCTGGGCTCCGGGGCGGTGCTGCCCAACCGGATCGCCAAGGCGGCCATGGAGGAGAACATGGCCGGCACCGGCCAGCTCCCGGACCAGCAGCTGATCGGGCTCTACCAGCGCTGGGCGAGCGGCGGCACCGGACTGCTGATCACCGGCAACGTCATGGTCCACGCCGAAGCGCTGACCGGCCCCGCCGGCGTCGTCCTGGACGAGGCCGCACCCCTGGAACCGTTCATCGAGTGGGCAAAGGCCGGCAAGTCCGCCGGCGGGGCGATCTGGATGCAGATCAACCACCCCGGCCGCCAGGTCGCCTCCGACATGCCCGGCGTCGTCTGGGGACCGTCCGACCTCGGCGTCGACCTGGGCAAGCACAGCGGCCGCTTCGGCCGCCCCACCACCATGACCGCCCAGCAGATCGACGCCACCGTCAAGCGCTTCGCCCTCACGGCCGCGCGCGCCGAACAGGCCGGCTTCGACGGGGTCGAGGTCCACGCCGCACACGGCTACCTGCTGTCGCAGTTCCTGTCGCCCCTGGTCAACATGCGCACCGACGCCTGGGGCGGATCCCTGGAGAACCGGGCCAGGATGCTCCTGGACACCGTCCGCGCCGTCCGCGCCGCCGTCTCCCCGTCCTTCACCGTCGCCGTGAAGCTCAACTCGGCCGACTTCCAGCGCGGCGGATTCGACGCCGACGACGCCCGCCAGGTGATCGAGTGGCTGTCCCTGCTCGACGTCGACCTGGTCGAGCTCTCCGGCGGCAGCTACGAGAGCCCCGCCATGACCGGCCGCGCCACCGACACCCGCACCCAGGCCCGCGAAGCCTACTTCCTCGAACTGGCCAAGGACCTGGTCACCACCAGCCCCGTCCCGCTGATGCTCACCGGCGGCATCACCCGGCGCACCACCGCCGAACAGGTCCTGGCCAGCGGCGTCGCAATCATCGGCATGGGCACCGCCCTCGCCGTCACCCCAGACCTGCCCAACCGCTGGGCAGTCGGCCGCGAAGCCGACCGCCAGATGCGACCAGTCACCTGGAAGGACAAGCCCCTCGCCTCCGCCGCCAGCATGGCCCAGGTCCGCCGCCAACTGCGCCGCATCGCCCGCGGCAGCGAGCCCAGGCCCCGCATCCACCCGGCCATCGCCCTCCTCGCGGAGCAACGCCAGCAGCGCCAGGCCCTGCGCCGCTACCGCGCCTGGCTGCCCATGAGGCTGAAGGCTGCCGCAGGGCGCCGACACCGGTAATCATCGGCTGTGCATGCATCCTGGTCCACCCTGGCAGGCGGGCGGAGAACAGATGCATGCGCGCCGGCCGGGTCGAACCCTTCGGAACGCGGCCCGAGGAGAACGGCCAAGGTGCAAGAGGAGCCCGGGGCCCGGCGCTGGTACTGCGACGGGCCGGACAGCACGCGGCCACGCCTGGCGGCAATCCGCCGATTGCTGATGGACAGCAGGGATGGCCCGATATTGCTTCGGTGAGGCTCGCGCGCCAGAGGCATGGTTGATCGGGTCAAGCTCGCCTGGGCCTTTTAGATCTTGGTGACAACTATCCCCGCTATGTGTCGACTAAAGGCGTCAGCAACATGTAGACCGCGATCAGTGAGTCCGTGCCTCGCCACCATCCATCGGCCAGTGCTCCTACCTCCGGAACCGGTTCGTAGAGCCCGAGTCGAAGGGCGTCGACGTCCTCGCCGGTGACCTTGGTGATCTGCATGGCCCACATGGCGGCGTGATGTGCGAGCGCGACCGACTCGACCCATCCTTCGACGCTCGCATGCAGCGGCACCCATCTCTCGGCATGGATTCCGAACTCGCCACGGGGGCCGATCATGAAGGAGAAGGGCACCGCGGTCCGCTGGTCTCCAGCCTCGAACCACCACCCGTCCGTCGGCGTCCGCTCCGGCGTGTCCGGGCGGAGGATTCTCGGTCCGCCGTCATACATCGGCGCCGGGGGAAGCAGCATGCCACCCCAACGTTCCTCGAAGGCCCTGGCCCGGTCGACTTCCGCTGCCGGAATCCCGCACTCCAGCCAGCGGCTCCGATACTGCTCGATCCCCGTGCTGCCGACTCGGAGGCCGTGCGCGGAGACGAAGGATCGAGCCCGGCGGGAGAGCCCATCAGGCGCATCGGCAAGATGACGATTCACCCGATGGACGGTACACAGTGCGGAGGTCTGAGCAGCCCCGGGGCTCCGAACCGGCGGCCTGGACGACCCTCGATCACCTCTTCGCCCTCACCCCCGTGACCTTCACGAAATGTGTGGACAGCCCTGAGGTTCCCCACCCCTCGCTGCGGGTGCGGACAGTCCTGTTCGCCTGACGTTCCCACCCACCACCGGCACTGACGTGCGGACGGGCCCAGAAGGGTTCGCGCGTGCCGCCGTCCGGATGTTGAGGTGGCACGGTGACCGATCATGACGAGGCGGCGACCGTCCGGCCGTTGGCACTGGCCTGGGTGCGCCGACACCTGGAGTCCGGCGAGCGGATCGTCGGAGCCGAGGTGCTGCACGGCGGTGCCACCGCCGATATGCGGAGGCTGATCGTCGGCACGCGGGACGGGGGCACCCGGTACCTGGTACTGCGCTCCTTCGTCGACCCGACCCGGCAGGGCCCTGCCGAGGAACTCCTGCACAGGGAGGCCGACGCCCTGAGCACGCTCACCGGAACCGGCGTGCCGGCTCCCGGACTCGTCGCCGTCGATCCGACCGCCGCGCACTGCGAGTACCCCTCGCTCCTCATGACCCACCTGCCGGGCCGGACGGTCCTCGACGACGGAGGGCAGGCGACGCGTCTGCCCCTGCTGGCCCGTCAACTCGTGGCGATCCACGCGGTGCGGCCGGCCGTCCGGCCCCGGGAGTACGTGGCGCTGACGACCGCCGACACGATCGTGACCCCCGAGGGCGCCGACGCCGCGGCCTGGGCCACCGCGATCGACGTGATCCGCAGGCCCGCGCCGCGCTACGAAGGGCGGTTCCTGCACCGGGACTTCCAGCCCGGCAACGTGCTGCAGATGGTGCTTTGAGGCTGAGGGCGGATGATTTTCCGCGGAAAATTCCACTGCCTCAGGGAGACAGCGTCGTCGGTCCGCACAAGGACGCCCGTCCCTGGCCCGCCGTCCGTCCCGGCGGAGGCGGCGCGATTGTGGTCGGCCGGTCGCGACCTGACGGCCACCGCGCTTTCGTCTGCCGGGTAGCCGCCTGGGCGCCCAAGGCGGATGAGGTACCTGTGCCCCGGGAGGTCATGCGCTTCCTGAATCCATCAGAGGGCGGTGATCGCGGCGGAACGGTCGAGCGGCGTCCGAATCACGACCTGCCGCCTCCCTCTACGCCACGACATGGGTAGCTCCCGCAGCAGCTGGTGGTAGCCCGAGGCATCCCGGTACAGGGACTCCAGGAAGAGAACGTGAAGAACCACCGCCAGCTCGGCCTTGTCCGGGGCCAGGGCATGGCGGTGGGTTCCCGGCACCGGCCGGGCCTTGGACACGACGCTCTGCAGCGCGGTGACGTCGATGTCGGTGAGAGAGCCGGCTTCGGCGGCCGCGAGGGTGGTCCGGAACAAGTCCATGTCGACGGCGCGCACGTTGATCTCCGAACCCGGTGCGGAGGTCGGGGCGGGCGGCACCGGCTCGGGCGGGCTCTCCTGATGGGCCCGATACTCCAGGACGCTGCGGCCCAGCCGGGTGATGCGCGCGGCCCAGGGGGGCCGGACGCCGTCCCTGGCAAGGGCGTCGAGACGGCGGTCGGTGGCGAGCTTGGACAAGCCCTTCTCCGACAGGGTCCGCACGATACTGCTCGGCCGGTACCGGGCCTCCAACGGCTGCTCGCCGATCGTCCAGCCCTGCTTCTTCCGAGCGAGGGACTCGAGTACTGCCCACTCGTCCGAACGTAGTGTCACTTTCCCCTCCCAGAACGTGATGTGGACGGTCATCCTGTCACCCCTGGGATCCGGTGGTTGCCCTGTTCGCCGGAATCGACGAAGGAGTGGACCGGCCACCCGGCAGAGCGGCGCGCCGCCGGCGACCGGCCGTCACCGCCGGCGTCGGATCGACCGGCAGCTCACCCCCACCGCCGTCCGCCGCTCCGGACGGCCGTACCGTCGTCAACGGCGTCACTCCGCAGCCCGATGGTTCCCCACCTTCGAGTGGACCGCGCTCTCGGAACCCGTTCACCGGCACGGTCCACCGTGAACATTCCGCACGAGGACCCCCGCCGCCCCTACGTGCCGTCGCGGGCGGTCCTCGGAAGTGGACCGGAGCGGCAGCGGTGAGGCCGACGGGGCGATCCAGCGCGCCGGGAGGCACGGGCCGGTGCTGTCCGGGCACACCCGCGCCCGGACGGAGAAGGCCGGATCCTCGGGCTCCGGGCCTGTGCGGAGGTAGGCGTACTCGACGACCGTGAACTCCCGGCCGCCACCGAAGTCCACCAACCGCTGGTGCGGCGGGCCGAAGACGCGGTCGTCGTCGTCCTTGACCACGACTCGTCCCGCGTCACCGGGGAAGACGGTGAAGATCGCCCATCCTCCGAGCCACAGCGGGACCGGTCTGTCCGCCAGGGAGTCGAGCGATGTCGCGAGGACGATCTGGTTGATGCCGTCGCGATTGCTGATCGTGACCAGGCACTCGACGCCGCCGTCCCCCAGCCACACCGCGGCCGCGCGGCTGTGTCCGGCTTCGTCGTCGAGCACGATCATGTCCGCCAGGGACGGCACCGGACAGTTCTCCGGGCTGGCACCCGGTTCGGCCGTGGCGTCCACGATCCACTGCGCCGACGCCGGGGCCGGTTCCGACAGTGTCACCCCGTGCCCCGTCGGCGTCGGCCGCACGACGACGGCCGGCGAGTGCACCGTGCCGTAACCCCAACCGATGCCGCTTCCATCGTCATGCCCCGTACAGGCCGCGGCTCCCAGGGCCAACACCACCGCTGCTGCCGCCTGCCCCGCCACCCGCGCCGTCCGCATCACTGCGCCTCCCCCGCGCCGTCCCTCCCTTGTCCTTCCCGCCACGGCGGGCCGTCAGCTTCCTCGAACGGCAACAGTCGCGTACCGACGCGGCGGTGATCTCAGGGAAGGGCCTCCGATTTTCCGCGGAAAATTCCGTGGGGCGGAGAGCTGTGAGGAACTCGGTACGACTGGCCGTCCGCAGTGTGCCGCCTCTCCGCAGGACGTACGTCCTCAGGTGCGACTACCGGCGGTCGCGGATTTTCCGCGGAAAATTCTCCGTGCGGGTCGAGGGCACTCCCGGCGGACCCGGGCGGATGTGGAGGGCGTCCCCGGTGTTCAGGCTTTCCCTCGGAGGGTCGGGCTCGGTCTCCCCTGGTGCCGGTGTCAGTCGAGCATCCGGTGTGCCGTCTCGCGCAGCTGGTCGTCGCGGTGCCGCTGGGCCGGGAAGCCGGTGCCGTACTCGCGCAGCAGCCGGCGTTCACTGGTCGCCCAGTGCGGCAGTTGCGGTAGCAGGTCTGGCGGGTAGGGCGGTCCGATCCGGTGGAGTGCCTGGAGGGCCCGTACGCCCACGGGGCGGGACGGGTCGACCAGCGCGGTCAGGACGGGGAGCGCGACGGACGGGTCGCCGGCGATCCGCCAGTGGGCCTCGGCGGCGTGCAGCCGGGTCCAGTCGTAGCCGTCGACGAGGTAGCACTCGATCAGCGGCAGCAGGGGAGCGGCGGCATCGCCCAGGCGTCCGGCCTCCTCCAGGTGTCGGCTGTTCTCGGCGAGCCGGTGCGCCAGCAGGCGCAGGACGGTGGCGGGGTCGTCGGTGAGGAGGGCGGTGGTGACGGCTGCCGCGACTGCGAGCTCGTCATCGGTTGCGTGGGTGAGGGCTTCCAGAGGGTCGAGGAGTCCGGCGTCCCGGATCGCCCAGTCGCTGAACCGGCGGACGAGGGTCCGGGTGGGGCGGTCGCGCAGCAGGCGGGTGAGGTCGGGCAGGTGGGTGCGGGCTTCCTCGGCGGAGAGATCGGTGTAGAGGCTGTCCAGGTGGGTGGCGTCCCGGTGCCGTAGGGCGAGGCGCTGGTGCTCGGGGTCGCGGGTACGGACCGCCAGCGCGGCCAGCGCCTCCGGGACCGGCTCGGGGACATCGGTGAGGAGGCGCGGATCGCCGAGCTGACCGAGGATCATCTGGGCGCGGCGGCCGGCGAGGGTGCCGGTGTGGACGTGGGGGAGGAGGTTGTCGGCGAGTGCCGGGTCGGGGTGGGAAGTCCCGAACAGGCACTGGGAGATCACGTCGAGCAGGCCGCCGAGGTCCCGGAGGTCGTGCTCGTGGCGGAGGGCTTCGGCGAGCAGACCGATGGTCTCGTCCTCGCGGTCGCGCCACATCGCCGACAGGTGTCGGGCGCGGCGCGTGCCCCGGCCCTGGTGGTCCCCCTGGGCGATCCAGCCACGGGCCACGGTCGCCAGGGCGTCCGCGTCCTCGGTCAGGATCCAGATGCGTTCGTCGGTGCTGCCGATGCCCGGCGCGAACTCGTGGCTGCCGAGGTCGAATCCGGGGTCGCCTCCGGCCTCGGCCAGGACGGCGACCACGTCGACCGGGTAGGGCTCCTCCGAACGTTCCAGCAGAGCCAGAGCGGCGGCGGCGCGGACAGCCGGCACCGGATCCGTCAGGGCCGACCGGAGACGGCGGCGGGCCGCGCCGCCGTCCGGGTCGAGCAGCGTCAGGACGGTGAGCGCCTCGGCGCGGACAGCGGCGGCCGGGTCGGACACGGAGCAGGCGGTCAGCTCACGCAGCACCACGGGGACGGTCTCGCCGGTGGCCCGGCGGGCAACACGCACCGTGTTGCGGCGCACCAGCGGGTCCTCGTCGCGCAACAGGTGCAGCAGCCCGGTCACCTCGGCGGCGACCCGGGCACACCCCCGCACCTCGTCCTCGTGCTTCGGCTCCGCTTCGGTGCCTCCGCATCCGGCCAGAGCCGCCAGCACGTCCGCCCGTTCGTGGCGGGCGTGCACCGCCGCGTGCGCGAGGAAGGGAACGGCCGCCACGGCGGCCGAGGACACCGACCCCTGGTGCAACGCCCGGCCGAAGAACTCGGACAGCGCCCTGTCCGCCAGGTGCCCGTCGTCGGAGTACAGGGCGCGTATCCAGCCAGGGACGTCACGGCCGTCGCCGAAGAAGTGCCCCAAAGACGGCCAGTCGATCGTCTGCAGCTCTTCAGGTGATCTCACATCAGCCCACTCTAAGGACGGGCACGGACAGTGCCCGCAGACCGCGATGCGTGCCCGGCCCGGATCGGCAGGACGCGGTTCCACTCCCGGCGCCGAGGGGTCGGCCGTTTCGTGGCCTCACCGATTTTCCGCAGAAAATTCTGCGGCTCTTGTTCGGTCGAAGCTGTCCGCCCCTGTCATCGGTCGGCCCGCCGATCGGCTACCAGGAGAGCCGACCGGTACCCGGGGGATTCATCTCGGGCCTCCAGACGATTGAATGCCCGGGTGGCGAACTGGACACGGATGTACGACTGCTATGGGGACGCTGATCGCGTTCCCGAGCTTCTGGACCGCGTGGAACAGGATGGCGATGCCGAGGCGTGGACGGAACTCGGATACCGGCTGTGCCTGGAAGGCGACCTCGTCTTCCCCGCGAGCTTCGCAGCCCTTCCCCGCCTTGTGCGGCTCGCGTCGAGCGATCCTCGGGCGCGCGCACTGGCCGGCACGATCGTACGGCGCGCGGCAGGGCACCATGGCTGCGACGATCTGTTCGCCGACTGCGCCGGGACGATCGCCGAGTTCCGTGTATTGCTGGACCAGTACCTGATGTCGCGGCCGGACGACTACCTCGCGGCGTTCCGCGACCTGCTGGCGGTCAATGCGCAGTACCACTGGAGCGCCGCCCTGGGGGACTTCACGGACGACTTCTACCACCTGGCCTGCCCCCACTGCGGTGCGGAGGTGACGATCGCCATCGGTGGCTACGGGCGCTACTCGGCGATCCGGGACTGGAACCTGGGCGACGTGGAGCGACGCGACCTGCGGTCGGCGGCTGGCGAGGAACTCTCGGGGAGCGGTCGATGGATGCACGACACTGCCGTCCGGGACGGGCAGGAGGCACTCGCCGCCGGGATCAGGTATCTCTTCGGCCGTGCCGAATGCCCACGCTGTGCCAGCGTCTTCACCATCGCGGACGAGTACACGTCCGCCGAATGCCCCGGCCCTTAGCGATCGGCCGTCCAAGCGCCAGCCCTCGCAGACGCCGACCGTACGACAGAGCCACGCGGCAACAGTTGCTCAAGCCGTACCGAACGGATCGCCCTGCCGGGCGGCTCTCGGCAGGCGGGCACGATTTTCCGCGGAAAATTCCTCGTGCCCGGTGCGCCCACGGCAGTGACGTGTCCAGCCTCCCCCGCACGAGCGCGTGAACCGGGACCCCGACACCGCGGTGCTGCCCGGGCCCCTCCGGATGCCTTGGAATTTTCCGCGGAAAATCCTGAGGCATCCGGAGGGCGGCGAGGCAATGCGGTCCGAGTAGCCGCGGAGCACCGTGCGGACGGTCAGGGTTGAGCTGCGGGAGTTCCGCCGCCGTCGGTTCCGCGGGGCGTCCGATCAAGGCAGGCCGATGCATTCCTGGCGCGGGCTCCAGTCTTCAGACCTCAGACGTCACGGCGCCAGCGGTCGCCGGCGAACCGGGTCAGCGCGACCTCCAGGTCGAGCGGCACCACCTCGGTGGGGCCCAGCTCCCACACCCGGACCCAGCCGTCCGAGGTCGTACGGAATCGCGGCGACTCCCGTCCGGGCATCGGCCTCATCACGAGGTAGTACGAGCTGATCAGACCGAGGGAGCCGGTCTCCCTGTTCCTGTGGGACCGGATCCTGAGCACCCGTACCTCAGCCACGTCGTCCCATCGCAGCCGCAGCTTGCGGCCACCGTCGAGTTCCACACCCTCGCCGTTGATGCGCAGCCGCGTCGCGACCACCCGCAGGGCAAGTGCCGTCAGGACGAGGACGCCGAGCGAGCCGAGCAGGACAGGCCCCTGGCGCACCGTCAACAGCCAGGTCCGGTACCAGTCGTCCAGGAAGCCCGATCCCGAGGACATCGGGGAGACCACCAGGAGGAAGACGGCGACCAGTGCCAACAGTTCGAACGCGAATGCCATCAGGGCCCCGAAGCTCCGCACACTGCTTCTGAGTACCACCTCGTGCGGTCCTACGGCACCGCCGGGCATTTCGCCCGGCGCCCCGTCGGTGAGCCGTGACCTCAACTCGGCGTGCCGGAACTGGTAGACCCCGCCGACCCGCCGCAGCACGCCCAACCGGCGGCCGTCCTCCAGGAAGCCCAGTACGTCCCGTGGCAGACGTCGCCTCCCCGCCAGGACGAGGAGCGTGGCGGTCCATCGGCCCCACCGGCTGAGGGCCATCAGAACCACGGCCGAGCACGACGAGCTGATGACGAGGCCGCCACCGATGAGCAGCGGATCGCCGTTGAGCCAGTGGAAGAACGCCAGCGAGGTGCCTGCGACGGCCGGCGCGACCAGTGCGGCTTCGACAAGAGCGATCCTGCGTTCGTCGCGCAACAACTGCCTCGGCCTGGCGGCCATGTCCAACTCGGCCGACCGCGTCAGGAGCACACCGGAGAGGACGGGAAGGAAGAAGACGCACAGGCTCGCCAGCGTGCTGCCGGGCAGGGCTATGCCGACGGCTGTGGTGGCAACGGCCGACGCGGCCAGGAGCACCCGGCCGCTGACTCCGGCCGCCGGCCGTCGTGGGCGGTGGTCGAAGCCGCTGAACAAGTGCGGCGTGAAGACCCGCCCGAACGCCGTGGCGATGATGGCGACCGCGGCGACTGCCCCGAGCACTTGGCCCACTCCCGGGATCCCGAGCCCGGGCCGCGGGGGAGCGGCCCCAAGGAGGTCGGCCAGTCCCGCGACCGCGTAGCCGGCCGCCGTACCGCAGGTGGCCACGGCCACGAGGACGACGGCGCCCCAGACGCCCGGCTCGGTCGGCAGGCTCCGCAGCTGCCACCAGGCGATGTCCTGGGTGCGCCGGCGGTGGAGGTCGTCGGCGAGGAAGCGAAAGTACGCGGGCGCGCTGTCGAGCCTCCAACGGCGCACCGGGCCGGGCAGGTAGGACGGCTGCGGCCCCTGCGCGCAGACGGCCGGGATCAGCCCGTCCAGGAGATGGCCTTCGATGTCCGCCTGCGTGGGCAGCCGCGTCGCATCGAGCAGCTCCCGAGGATCGGACTCCTTCGGCGCGTACACCGTCGCCGCGAGCCAGAGCATCAGCGGAGAGGACAGGGCGGTGGCGACCGGGCCCTCGGGGTCGCCCTCCATCGCGTCGAAGAGCGACTGCCAGGGGCCGAGGCGGTCCTGATGGCGCATCTGGGCGAGGTAGGCCCTGTCGGCCTGCGGCGGGACAGGGCGGGCGCGCAGGACGGGCACACCGCGCAGCACCGGCGAGGAGTCCACGGCGTGCTGGTACGCCTCCGGCCGAGACGTCAGAACCAGGGAGTCCTTCGTGCCGAGTGCGCGCTTCAGCGCCTCCATCGCGTTCTCGCGGGCCAGCGGCAACAGCTCGTCGAAGCCGTCGAGCACGGGAACGATCCGCCGACCCCGCACCAGGGACTCGACGGTGGGCCGATCCAGACCTGCGACGCGACCCCCGTACTCCTCGCCGATACGCCTGATGACCCAGTCCTGGATGCTGATCCCCGGCTCCCAGTCGGACATCGACAGGATCACCGGGACGCTCTCCCGTGAGCCGGGGACCCTGGCTCGGGTTTCCAGCAGCTCGACCACGATCAGGACGACCAGGGAGGACTTCCCCGCCCCGCCAGGACCGGTGACCACCAACTGGTGCGGTGCGAGCGCCCGGACCCGAGTGACCACGTCCTCGAACCCGAGCTGCTCAGGCAGCCCCGTGTGCGACTCGCTCCCGTGTGGTTGTTCCAGCTCCCACGGCACCAGCATCGGAACCCGCTCCCGCAGACCGCGGACGTTGGCCTCGTCAAGCCACTGCTCCAGGACCTCGCGGGCCAACCCCTCCAAGGCGTCTTCCTCGGTGTCGGCGAGGGCTGGTCCTCCGTGTCGGGGAGCGGGGGCGGAGCCGAGATAGACGGCGCCGATGTTCTTCGCCTGGATCACGTTCCGGGGCGATCCCGCGTTGTGGTTGTGCACTGACGGCGGCCGTGGCATCCTCCCAGCTGGCGGCCACATACGGCGCAATCTGCGGCCACGGGATTCCCCGAGTACGGCCAGATATCTCCCCGCTC
>NZ_JBSFJC010000049.1:0-58845 GCF_053597855.1 Kitasatospora sp. NPDC001225 | reverse complement strand
GGTTCGGAGGAGTTGAAGGCGAAGTACCTGGGGGCGCTGGCGCGGGGCGAGGGGATGTTCTCGTACTGCCTGTCGGAGCCGGAGGCGGGTTCGGATGCGGCGGGGATGAAGACCCGGGCGGTGCGTGACGGGGACTTCTGGGTGCTGAACGGTGTGAAGCGCTGGATCACCAACGCGGGCGTCTCCGAGTTCTACACGGTGATGGCGGTGACGGATCCGGAGAAGCGGTCGAAGGGCATCTCGGCGTTCGTGGTGGAGAAGGGCGACGAGGGCGTGTCCTTCGGTGCGCCGGAGAAGAAGCTGGGCATCAAGGGGTCGCCGACGCGTGAGGTGTACTTCGACAACGTGCGGATCCCGGCGGACCGGATGATCGGTGCGGAGGGGACGGGTTTCGCGACGGCGATGAGGACGCTGGACCACACCCGCGTCACCATCGCGGCGCAGGCGATCGGGATCGCGCAGGGTGCGCTGGACTACGCGAACGGGTATGTGCGGGAGCGCCGGCAGTTCGGGAAGGCGATCGCGGAGTTCCAGGGTGTGCAGTTCATGCTGGCGGACATGGCGATGAAGCTGGAGGCGGCGCGGCAGTTGACGTACGCGGCGGCGGCGAAGTCGCAGCGGGGGGACGCGGATCTGACGTTCTTCGGTGCGGCGGCGAAGTGCTTCGCGTCGGACGCGGCGATGGAGATCACGACGGACGCGGTGCAGTTGCTTGGTGGGTACGGGTACACGCGGGACTACCCGGTGGAGCGGATGATGCGGGACGCGAAGATCACGCAGATCTACGAGGGGACCAACCAGGTCCAGCGGATCGTGATGGCCCGCAACCTCCCGTAACGCGCACCGACACGCACCGACGGCCGGTCCCGGGAGCGGCCCGGCCGTCGGCGCCGACCCCGCGCACGGATGTTAGGTTCCGGTGGATGAGCGAGAAGGAAGAGCAGGACCAGCCCATGAATGACGGGCCCTCGAAGCCGGCGATGCGCGAGGCGCTGGTGGCCGCGGCCTTCGAGCTCTTCCTGGAGCGCGGCTTCGAACAGACCACCGTCGACGACATCGTCTCGCTGGCCGGCGTCGGCCGGCGCTCCTTCTTCCGCTACTTCCCGGCCAAGGAGGACGTGGTCTTCCCCGACCACGAGCGCAGCCTCGCCGAGATGACGGAGTTCCTGGAGTCCGGCACCGGCGAGGAGGACCCGGTCAAGCACGCCTGCGACGCCGCCCGCCTGGTCCTGCGGATGTACGCCGAGCAGCCCTCCTTCTCCGTCCAGCGCTACCGGCTGACCCGCAAGGTGCCCGGCCTGCGGGCGTACGAGCTGTCCGTGGTCTGGCGCTACGAGCACACCCTCGCCGCCTACCTGCGCGGCCGCTTCGCCGACCGCCCGGACGGCCCCCTGCGCGCGGACGTGATCGCCGCCGCCGTCGTCTCCGCGCACAACCACGCCCTGCGCACCTGGCTGCGCTCGGGCGGGAAGAGCGACTGGGTGGCCGAGGTGGACGCGGCGATGGCCTTCGTCACCGGCACCTGGGGCGACCGCCCGGCCGAGGCCGCCGCCGAGGGCGAGTCCGACGACGTCGTGGTGCTGGTCGCCAGCCGCCGGGCACCGCTGTGGCGGATGGTCCAGAGCATCGAGAGCGCGCTGGGCACCGACGCCCGCTGAGGCCCGTCGTACGGGCCTGGCAAGGAGCCCCCGCCCCGGTACGCCCGCCCCCGACCGTCACCCGGACGGCGCAGCCGCACCCGCCGCGGCCCCGGCTGACGGCCCGTGCGCCGTGCGCGGCTCCCGGCGCCGGGCGAGACTCGGTCGCAGGACGGGGCCTCCCGGGCGGCGGGCGGCCCGGGAGCGCGAGGGAGCGGCGATGCCGACGACGTCCCGGCAGCCGGGCAGCGGCCCGACCCTGCACGAGGTGCTGCTGCACAAGGGCTACCCGCGCCTGCTGCTGATCTCGGCACTGGTCGGCATCCCGGTCTCGCTGGCGGCCTTCGGCTTCGTCGGCCTGGAGCACGAACTCCAGCACTGGGTCTGGGAGAGCCTGCCGGCCGCGGCCGGCTACGGGCGCGCCCCCTGGTGGTGGCCGCTGCCCGCGCTGCTGCTGGCCGGCCTGCTGCTCGCCCCGGTCGTGACCCGGCTGCCCGGGCGCGGCGGCCACGTCCCGGTGGACGGGCTGGGCGGTCCGCCCACGCCGCCGGTCGCCGTCCCCGGCGTGGTGCTGGCCGCGCTCGCCGGTCTGCCGCTGGGCGTGGTGCTCGGCCCGGAGGCACCGCTGATGGCGCTCGGCGGCGGCCTCGCCCTGCTCGCCGTCCGGTCCGCCCGGCGGGCCGAACAGCCGCAGCTGGTGGCGGTGTTGGGGACGGCGGGGGCGGCGGCCGCGATCTCCACCATCTTCGGCAGCCCGCTGGTGGCCGCCGTGATGCTGATCGAGGCGGCCGGGCTGGGCGGCCCGCAGCTGATCGCGCTGATCCTGCCCAGCCTGCTGGCCGGCGGGGTCGGCGCGCTGGTCTTCACCGGCTTCGGCCACTGGACCGGCCTGGCGATCGGCGCGCTCTCGCTGCCGCAGGTGCCGAGGAGCGGGGTCCCGGACGCGGGTGACTTCCTCTGGGGCGTCCCGCTGGCCGTCGCGATCGCCGTGGTCTGCGTGGCCGGGCAGACCGTCGGCCGCCGGGTGAAGACCCTCACCACAAGCGGCACCGCCCGGCAGACGGCTCTGCGCACCGTGCTGTGCGCGGTCGCCGTCGGCGGCTGCCTCGCCGCGTACGCCCTGCTCACCGGCCGCTCCCCGGAGGAGGCCGCGCTCTCCGGGCAGGCCACCCTGGGCACGCTCGCCGCCGACCCGGCCGCCTGGCCGGTCGGCGCGCTGCTCGCCCTGGTGCTCTGCAAGGGGCTGGGCTGGTCGATCGCCCTCGGCAGCCTGCGCGGCGGCCCGATCTTCCCGGCGATCCTGCTCGGCGCGGCCCTCGGTACGGCCTGCGCGCCGCTGCCGGGCTTCGGTGCCGCGCCCGCCCTGGCCGTCGGCCTCGCGGCGTCCGGTGCCGCCGTCACCGGCCTGCCCGTCACCAGTACCGTCCTGGCGGCGGCCCTGCTCGGCGGCGAGGCGGCGAACTCGATGCCGCTGCTGATCGTGTCCACGGTGGCGGCCTTCATCACCGCGGAGGCGCTGCGCGGCCGGCCGAAGCGGGAGGCCGCCCCGGCCGGCCGCACGGAGGAATCCGGGGTCAGCTGACCTCCGCACCCGGGCCGTCCGGGACCGCGGTCAGGTACTGCTCGATCTGCTGCTGGTTCTCCACCAACCGCAGGCACAGGTGCCGCAGTTGGGCCAGCTCCTCGGCGCTGAAGCCGCGGAAGACGGCGGCCATCGCGCGCTCGGTGGGCGCCCGGAACTCCTCCAGCCAGGCCAGCCCCTCGGCCGTCGCGGTGACCAGCACCGCCCGCCGGTCGTTCGGGTCGGGGGAGCGGCGGGCCAGACCCTCCCGCTCCAGGGTGTCCACCAGGCCGGTCGCATTGCGCGGGCTCACCCCGCCGGCCCGGGCCAACTCGCCCACCGTCAGGCCTGGTTCACCCCCTCCGTCCGCTCCACCCGTCCTGCTCGCCGCACCGAGCCGCACCAGCACGTCCAGCGCCCCCGCGCTCAGCCCCCGTCCTCGTGATCCGTGCGCCCGCAGCTTCTCCACCGCGTGGAACGCCGAGCGTGCGGCGGCCGCCGCCTCCAGCGCCAGGGTGTCCCCGCCCTTGGTGAACACGCCCATGGCCGTCCGCACCCTGCTGTCGTACAGCCGGCCCTCGGCATCCCGCCCCAATGGGCCGGCCGCCGCTTCCTCCGATGTATGTACCTGCTTCATAATGAAGTCATTCTGCATTGTGCGGCGCGCCTGTCAAGGGGGTGGTCCGTCAACCCGCCCGCCGAGGGCGGGACTTCGATGGGAGCCGGACGTGCGATCCGCGAGGGTGCGTCGGCCGCCCGAGCCGCCAGCCAACCGTTCCCGTACGCCGGAGCCGCGTATCGGCCCGTTCGAATGACGCTGCCGAGGGACGGGGCGGGACGGGCGGTGCGGCGGCGGTCCGTGGCGGGGGGCCGATCGGGACGAGGGGTGACGGGGGAGTGCTCCAGCCGACTGATCCTGCGAGATAGGCATACGAACTGTGTTTCCGCTGGTGGGATCGGCGATTCTGACGGGGCGTGAGGCCGGACGGGTCGCGGCGCCGGTTGCGGCGGGGTGCGGGCCGTGGCTGTCTGAATCGCGGCGGGGCCGACCGGCGCCGCCACTCGATCCAGAAACTCCGTGGAGGAGATTTTCATGCGTGCTCTCAAGCGAGTCGTGGCTGTCGGCGCCCTCACCGTTCCGCTGGTCCTCGGCTGCGCCGGCCTCGCCTCGGCCGGCACTGGAGGCATCGACGCGAACTACGGCAAGGGCTACTTCACCGCCAACGAGAACGGCGCCGGTCTCGCGGCCCTCGAATCCCACGTCGGCCCCGATGGCGTCTCGCACGAGGACTTCTGGATCTGGGCGGACGACAGCGGCGTCACCGGTTCCTTCACGGGTTCGGGTGCCACCTTCGTCGACCCGGCCGCGGCCCCCGCCGACGCCCCGGCCGCCGCGGTCGCCGCGCCCGCCGCCGCCCCGGCTGCGGCTCCTGCCGCCGCTCCGGTCGAGGCTGCCGCCCCCGCTGCCGCCCCGGCCGAGGCCGCGGTTCCGGCCGAGGCCGCCGCTCCGGCCGCTGCCAACGAGGGCTGACCGAGCCCTGCCACCTCGGGCGTGACCCGCACCGTCCCGTCGGGCCAGGCCCACCCGGATGCCCGGCCGGTTCCCACCGGCCGGGCATCCGCCCGTGGCGGTCGCACCACAGCGGTGACCCGCGCCACAGGGGCGATCCGCACCGGAAAAGCAGAAAGGCCCCAGATCAACTGGGGCCTTTCTTTCGGTGTCCGAGGGGGGACTTGAACCCCCACGCCCGATAAAGGGCACTAGCACCTCAAGCTAGCGCGTCTGCCATTCCGCCACCCGGACTAGGTGTCGTCCTCGCGGCTTCCGATCTCTCGTCCGTCGCGCTGACAGATGTAACTGTAGCAAAGATCGGCTTGGGGTCCCAAAACGGTTTCCGGCGGGCTCCCGGCGGGCGGGTCCGACGGGTGGCGGGGGCAAGGGGCGGCGTGTGGCGGGGGCGTGACCAGCGGGTTTCGGGAACGTGCGGGGGCTGGATCGGGATCGGGGGCTGGGGGAGGATGGGCGGACGTGCTCGTACGGCCCGGGTGCAGGTCCTGGGGGTGGCGCGCTGGTGCGTCGGTGCGGGCCCAAGACGCGAGGAGTGACCGTGAGCGAGCGGAGCGAGTCGGCGGCGCCGAAGGTGACGGCTGAGTCGGAGGTCGCCGAGATCTGTCGCGATCTGATCCGGATCGACACCAGCAACTACGGGGACGGATCCGGCCCGGGGGAGCGGAAGGCGGCCGAGTACGTGGCCGAGCAGCTCGCCGAGTTCGGGCTGGAGCCGAAGATCTTCGAGTCGGCCAAGGGGCGGGCCTCGACCGTGGTCCGGATCGAGGGCGAGGACCGTTCCCGTCCGGGCCTGCTGATCCACGGCCACACCGACGTGGTGCCGGCCAACGCGGCGGACTGGACCCACGACCCGTTCGGCGGTGAGATCGCGGACGGCTGCGTCTGGGGGCGTGGCGCGGTGGACATGAAGGACATGGACGCGATGACCCTGGCGGTCATCCGCGACCGGCTGCGCACCGGGCGCAAGCCCCCGCGCGACATCGTGCTGGCCTTCCTCGCCGACGAGGAGGCCGGCGGCACCTACGGGGCGCGCTTCCTGGTGGACAAGCACCCCGGGCTGTTCGAGGGCGTGACCGAGGCGATCGGCGAGGTCGGCGGCTTCTCCTTCACGGTCAACGACCAGGTCCGCCTCTACCTGGTGGAGACGGCCGAGAAGGGCATGCACTGGATGCGCCTGACGGTCGAGGGCCGGGCCGGCCACGGCTCGATGGAGAACGACGACAACGCGATCACCGAGCTGTGCGAGGCGGTCGCCCGGCTCGGCCGGCACCAGTTCCCGCTGCGGATCACCAAGACCGTCCGGGCCTTCCTGGACGAGCTGTCGGACGCGCTCGGGGTCGAGCTGGACCCGGAGAACATGGACGAGACGCTGCGCGTGCTCGGCGGCATCGCCAAGATGATCGGCACCACGCTGCGGAACACCGCCCAGCCGACCATGCTCGGCGCCGGCTACAAGGTCAACGTGATCCCCGGTCAGGCCACCGCGCACGTGGACGGCCGCTTCCTGCCCGGCTACGAGGAGGAGTTCCTGGCCGAGCTGGACAGTGTGCTCGGCCCGCGCGTGAAGCGCGAGAGCCTGCACTCGGACAAGGCGATCGAGACCGGCTTCGACGGGGCCCTGGTCGAGGCGATGCAGACCGCGCTGCGGGCCGAGGACCCGATCGCCCGCGCGGTGCCGTACTGCCTGTCGGGCGGGACGGACGCCAAGTCCTTCCAGGACCTGGGCATCCGCTGCTTCGGCTTCGCGCCGCTCCAGCTGCCGCCGGAGCTGGACTTCGCCGGGATGTTCCACGGCGTGGACGAGCGGGTGCCGGTGGACGGGCTGAAGTTCGGCGCCCGGGTGCTGGACCGTTTCATCGACGCCTGCTGAGCCGTTCCGCGCGGCGGTGCCCGCGCTGATCAGGTGACTGGGTCGGCCCGCTCCCGGAGTTCCGGGGGCGGGCCGACCGCATTGTCCGAGCTGATGATTGTGGGACAGGAAGAAAGAGATCGACAGAAGCGATTCTGCTCGGAATTCCAGGCCGATCATGTGTGCGAGATCTCACCGTTGCGGGTGAATGGGAGATCCACTCCGTACCCCGTTTGCCGCAGCGTCGTTCATCCCTGTGCAGCCCGCCGAACGGGTTGCGTTGTCCATACAGGAGGAATGATGAAGGTCAAGAAGATCGCCGCTGTCGCCGCCGCCACCGGTGGCCTGGTGCTCGCCGCCGCCGGTGTCGCGTCCGCTCAGGGCGGCGCCGCCGCCGAGGGTGTGGCCGCCGGTTCCCCGGGTGTCGTCTCGGGCAACCAGATCCAGGTTCCGGTGCACATCCCGGTCAACCTCTGCGGCAACACCGTGAGCGTCGTGGGCGTGCTGAACCCGGCGTTCGCCAACCACTGCGCCAACTTCTGAGTCGACCTCCGGGCCGTCGGGGCCTGTTGAGCCGACTCACGCGAGCCCCCGGGCGGCGGACGCGCCGCGCCGGGGGCGTTCGCGTCCCCGCTGGGATACCGGATACACGGGATCCGACACGATCACTCGATCGAGTGAAGCGGGGTTTCGTTGCTCAACCTCCCCGTTGGCCTCTCGTTAACCCGTGTGCAGCCGAAGCCCTTGCGTGATTTACGGATATACGGAAATTCCGACTTTTTTGCAAGGTTCATGCCAAGGTCGACACGTCGTCTCGAAATGTCAGGGGAAAACATGAGGAAAGTAGCCAAGAAGGGGATCCTCACGGCCGTGGCCACCGGCAGTGTGCTGGCCTCGACCGCCGGCTACGCCTACGCGGGGGGCGCCGACGCGCAGGGGGTGGCCACCGGTTCACCCGGTGTCGTCTCGGGCAACTCGGTCCAGGTGCCGATCGAGGTGCCGATCAATGCCTGCGGCAACACGATCGATGTGATCGGCTTGCTGAACCCGTCCTTCGGCAACCGCTGTGCCAACGTCAGCGGCGGCGGCCATCAGGCGTCCAAGCCCGCCCATGGCGGCCAGTCCGGCGCCACCGGCGCCGGCCGTACCGACAGCTCCAGTGCCAGCGGGAGCCAGGGTGCCACGGCTCCGGCCGGCACCCTCCCGGCCAGTACTCTGCCGGCCAGTGCCCTCCCGGCGAGTGCCGTCCCGGACGCCGCGGGTCCGGCCACCAAGGTTCCGGGTGCCGATGGCACGGGTGTCGACGTCCCGGGTGCCGGCGCCTCCGGTGTCGCCGCCAACTCGGCGGGCGTGCTCTCGGGCAACAGCGTCCAGGCGCCGGTGGACGTTCCGGTCAACGCCTGCGGCAACTCGGTGAACGTGGCCGGCGTCGGCAACCCGGCCTTCGGCAACGACTGCGCCAATGTGGAGAAGGTCGAGAAGGTCACCCCGACGCCGCCGGCCGAGGGCTGCGTGGAGACCTGCCCGACCCCGCCGCAGACCTCCTCCGAGGAGGTGACGAGCGTCGCGCGCACCGGCGTGGCTCCGGCCACCTCCGCGTCCGCCGCCGTGGCGCCCGCCGCCAAGCCGGCGCCGTCCGCCCAGCTGGCCACCACCGGTGCCGGCAACGTCGAGCTGCTCGGGGCCGCCGGCCTCGCGATGCTGCTCGGCGGCGGCGTGCTCTACCGCCGGGCCCGGGCCGGCGCCCGCTGACACGGCGGGAGGGGAACCAGGGCGCGCGCTGAGCGGGACCGGTGCGCGCCCGCCCCCGGACGTACCTGAGGAACGACGCATCCGCGGCCGCCGAGCGAACGGGCGGCCGCGGACGCGTGAGGGCTCGCTGCCGCCCGGGGCCGCGGTGCCCCGCCCGTCACCAGTTCCGGACCTGCCGGATGATCCGCCGCTTCAGCCGGACCGTCCGGCTGCCGTCGGGGAACAACCGCAGCCGGTCGAGCTCCCAGTGCCCGTACTCGGCGTGCTCGGTGAGCAGTTGGCGCGCCGCGTTGCGCGTGGTGCCGCGCGGCATGCGCAGGGACTGGTACTCGTACTCCGGCTGCCGGACCGGCTTCCGTGGGGTCAAAACGCTCCTCCTGGGGATCACCTTCAGGCAAGCCTACGGCCTGCCCCGGACAGTCGGCCCGGGTATTTCCGGCCGTCCTCCCGTGCGCGGGCGACGGTCGGAACGGGTGCGGCCCCGGCCGCCGACTGACAGTGCATCAGTCCTGTTGCCACTGTGGAGGGGATACCCCGATCCCGGCGCGCGAAGCGGCAGCCGGACGGCCTCGGTGGGTCCGGCGTGCGCCCTCCGCGCCCGCTTCGCGCCGGTGGCGCGTGGGGACGAAGCGGGACGGATCGGACATCAGGGGGGAAGTTGCGGTGAAATCGCGGGTGTAGGTGACAACCGCTGTGCGTGGCGACACCGCGGGGAGATAGCGTCTGCACCATGTCTGATGCCGCGCAGCCCACCATTGCCGAGGTACGCGCCGCCGCTGAGGCGGTCAAGGCCGCCATCGACCGTCATCTGGAAGCGGTGTCAAGCCCCAACGCAGCCGATGATCCCGCCGTCACCGCCGCCTACGAGCAGCTCGCGACGGCGGCCATCGCCTACGACCAGCTCCTGTACGAGGCCTACGACGAGGTCACGCCCTTCGAGATCCCCGGGGACGAGGGCCCCGGCGGGTACCACGGCCCCGAACAGCCCGAGGCGATCAGCGTGTTGATCCGCCGTGACTACCACGTCGTCGACCCCGAGCGGCTGCGTGCCCAGGCCGAGCGGCTGGACGAGTCGCTGACCCCGGGCGGCGCCGGCGCGGGCGGGGTGAACGCCGCGATCGGCGTGCTGTTCGGCGAGTACGAGCCCGACGAGATCGCCGCCCGCAGTGAGGAGTTCGGCCTGGAGGAGGCCGACTCGACGCTCTGGGTCGCGGCCACCGAGCCGACCGAGCCGGGCGAGTGGCTGCCCGAGCCCTTCGAGCACGCCGACCCGCAGCTGCTGATCTGCCGGTTCGACGTGAGCGAGGTCTACGACGACGAGGACCCGGACGACTGACGCGGACAGGACGACCGACGCCGTGCAGGACGGCCGACGGGCGGGCCCGGGAACACCGGGGCCCGCCCGTCGTGCGTTCCGGCCGGCGGCCCGTCGGAGCGGGGCCGGCCGGAACGCCGGTCAGTACGCCGAGGCGGCGTTCTCGGCGAGGACCGCCCGCAGCCGGGTGGTGCGCGACTGCGCCTGGCGCTCGGCGACGGCCTGGACGAGCGCCGGGCCCGCCGCGTGCACCACGGACAGGTGCCGCTCGCCGCGGCCGAAGGCGGTGTAGACCCACTGCCGGGTGAGCGCCTGGGCGGCGTCCTCCGGGACCACCACGACCGCGCCCGACCAGCGCCGGCCGACCGCCTGGTGGACGGTCAGCGCCCAGCCGTGCCGCAGCCGGGCGGCCTCGGCCGGCGGGACGGTCCGGTGCGAGCCGTCCGCGTACTCCAGGTGCAGACCGGTGGCGTCGCCGTCCAGCACCCGGGCCGGGCGGGTGACGCCGGGGGTGGGGGAGTCGACCACCCGGTCGCCCGGGTCGAAGCCGCCGAACCGGCCGGGGCCGGGGTTGAGCCGGGCCTTGGCGGCGGCGTTCAGCGCGCGGGTGCCGGCCGGGCCGCCGTGGCCCGGGGTGAGCAGCACCACCTGCTCGGCGGGGATGCCCAGCGCGCGCGGGATGGAGTCGGTGAGCAGCTGGACGGCGCGGTGGACGGCCTCGCCGGCGTCCTTGGCGGTCAGGATGACCACCTCCTTGTCCGGCGCCTCGACGGGCTGGAGCTCGCCGATGCCGACACCGGAGACCAGCTCGCCGATCGGGCCGAAGTCCGGGGTGCGGGAGGCGACCGCCGGGCAGGCCTTGGCGGCCAGCAGGTCGGCGAAGACCCGCCCGGGGCCGGCCGACCAGAGCTGCCCCGGGTCCCCGCTGAGCACCAGCCGGGTGCCGTCGGCCAGCGACTCCAGGACGACGGCGGCCAGGTCGACGTCCAGCAGCGGGGCGTCCAGCACGACCAGCAGGTCCAGGGCGAGCGTGCCGTCCGGGGCGCGGCCAGGGCCGGCGGCGCCGGAGAGCAGCTCGGCGAGGGTGACCACGGGGGCCCCGGCGCCCGCCTCGGCGAGCGCGGCGAGGGAGTCCCGCCCCTGGTCCGTCCAGGTGGCGGCCCAGGCCCGCAGCCCGAGGCCGCGGGCGGCGGCGACCAGCGCGGCCGGCTCGCCGCGGGCCGCCTCGCCGCCGGTGTGCAGCACCAGGGCGTGCTCGGCGACGGCCTTGATCAGGGCGGTCGCGGAGGAGGACGACGCGGCCTCGGCGGCGGCCGCCCAAGCGGCCGGGCCGGGGGCGGCGGGGGGCTGCTGGGCGGAGCCCTCGGCGGCCTCCGCCCCGGCCTCCGCGTCCCCGGGCTCCTCGGCGTCCCCGGTCTCCTCGGCGTCCTCGCCCGGCACGAAGGTGGCCATCAGCTGGAGCAGCTTCTCGGCGAGGCTATCCTCGGCCATCGCCAGCCCCGCCAGGGCGAGCAGCGTCCGGGTCGGCGCCTCGTCCTCCTCGTCGCCGCCCGCCGCGTGCGCCTCGGGGCCGGCCAGCTCCTCCTGGAAGGAGAGCACCCGCCCGTCCTCGACGGCGGCCTGGATCGCGGTGGCCGGCTCGGGCATCCGGAGCCGGTCGAGCCCGACCGCCACCTCGGCCAGCTCCAGGGCGGAGTGCCCGCGCAGCGCCGCCTGCTCCAGCAGCCACGGCACCAGCGCCCGGGCGCGGCGCTCGTCGCCCGGGCCGGCACCGGCGCCGAGCAGCTCCCGGGCGAAGCCGTCCGCGTGCTCGGGCCGGACGCCGGGCAGGCCCAGCACCGCCCACGGGTCCTCGCGCAGCCGTGCGGGCGCCTCCTCGCCGAGCGCGGCCACGGCGGCGGCCGCCAGGTCGGCCGGGGCGCCGCCGGCGGTCAGCACCTCGACGGTGGCGCGGAGCACCTCTTCGCGCTGCCGGTCGGACACCACCGGAGCGGGGGCGGCCGGGGCGGGAATCCGGGCCGGAACGGGGGCGGCCGGGACCGGGGCCGCAGCGGCCGGCTCCGGCTCCCCGGGCTCCGACCCTCCGGGCTCCGGGGCCTCCTCCGTCGGATCCTCCTCAGCCGGGGCTTCCGCCATCGAGGCCTCCGCACGGGCGGCACCCGCCCGTGCGGCACGGTCCGCGGCGTCCTCCGGCTGCATGCCGCGGATCCGCTGGGCCAGCTCCGCGAACTTCGCGGCCTTCGCCTCCGGGGTCAGCTTGGCCCCGGCGGTCACCTCCGGAGCGCCGTTCCCCGTGTCAGTCATCGTCGTCCGCTCCAAAGGTCACTCCACTGCAGGTTCTGCTCGACGACCCGGGCCGGTGGTCACAGCTCCGTCCACCCCTGGTCCGGGTAGTGGTGCACCGGCGACGAGATGTCGTCCAGCGCACCACGGATCTCATCCGGAAGCGTAAGCGCCTCCACCGACAGCGCCGACTGCAGCTGGGCCACCGTCCGGGCCCCGACCAGGGCGCTCGCCACCCCGGGCCGGTCCCGGACCCAGGCCAGCGCGACGGCCAGCGGGGTGCTGGCGAGCCCGTCGGCGGCGGTGGCGAGGGCGTCCACGATCCGTCGCGAGCGCTCCCCGAGGTACGGCTGGACGAACCCGGACAGGTACGGCGAGGCGCCGCGCGAGTCCTGCGGGACGCCGTGCCGGTACTTGCCGGTGAGCACCCCGCGCCCGAGCGGCGAGCCGGCCAGCACCCCGACCCCGGCGTCCAGCGCGGCGGGCAGCGCCTCCCGCTCGATGCCGCGCTGGAGCAGCGAGTACTCCAGCTGCGCCCCGGCCAGCGGCACCCGCCCGTGGTGGGCGTGCTGCCAGGCGGCGGACTTGGCGAGCTGCCAGCCGCTGAAGTCGCAGACCCCGACGTAGCGGGCGCGCCCGGAGGAGACGGCGATGTCGAGGGCGCTGAGCGTCTCCTCGACCGGGGTCACCGGATCGAAGGAGTGCACCTGCCACAGGTCGACGTAGTCGGTGCCGAGCCGGCGCAGCGAGGCGTCCAGGGCGGCGAGCAGGTGGCCGCGCGAGCCGTCGAAGCGGCGGGCGGACTCGGGGACGCTGCCGGCCTTGGTGGCGATGACGAGCTCGGAGCGGGGGACCAGGCTGTCGGTGAGCCGGGAGATCAGGTACTCGGCGCCGCCGTCCGCGTACACGTCGGCGGTGTCGACCAGGTTGCCGCCGGCGTCGACGAACTCCTTGAGCTGCTCGGCGGCCTCCTGCTCGTCGGTGTCGCGGCCCCAGGTCATGGTGCCGAGGCCGAGCCGGGAGACCTGGAGGCCGGTACGGCCGAGGTGACGCTTTTCCATCGGACGGGCCTTCCACTGGCCGGTGGCCCCGGGAGCCCCGGCGGCCCTGTGAACGCGCAGGTGGGGAGAGCGCTCCCCACGTCGGCTGAGCGTAGCGGCCGGTGCGCGGAGAGAGGTGCAGACCCGCAGAACGATCAACAGCACCGGTGTGACCGGATCCACCCCTACCCGTCAGTAGCGTGTTCGGTGCGGGCACGGTTACCCTCGCGACCAACCCCAACCCACTGGAAGGTGCGGCAGATGCGACTCGGGATCAACCTCGGCTACTGGGGACTCGGCATGGACGCCGACAACATCGCCGTGGCCCAGGAGGCGGACCGCCTCGGCTACTCCGTCTGCTGGGCGGCGGAGGCGTACGGCTCGGACGCCGCGACGGTGCTCAGCTTCGTCGCCGCGAAGACCGAGCGGATCGACGTCGGCTCGGCCATCTTCCAGATCCCGGCGCGCACCCCGGCGATGACCGCGATGACCGCCGCGACCCTGGACACCCTGTCCGGCGGCCGGTTCCGGCTCGGCCTCGGCGTCTCCGGCCCGCAGGTGTCCGAGGGCTGGTACGGGGTGAAGTTCGACAAGCCGCTCGCCCGCACCCGCGAGTACGTGGAGATCATCCGCAAGGCGATGTCCCGCGAGCGCCTGGTGCACGAGGGCGAGCACTGGACGCTCCCGCTGCCCGGCGGCCCCGGCAAGCCGATCAAGCTCACCGTGCACCCGGTGCGCGAGCACATCCCGCTGTACATCGCCGCGATCGGGCCCAGGAACCTGGAACTGACCGGCGAGATCGCCGACGGCTGGCTCGGCATCTTCTTCTCGCCCGAGCACGCCGCGCTCTCCCTCGACCCGCTGACGGCCGGCCGCGCCAAGGCCGGGAGGACGCTGGAGGGCTTCGACCTCTGCCCGACCGTGAACCTCGCGGTCGGCGAGGACATCAAGGCCGGGGTCGACGCCCTGCGCTCGTACGCCGCGCTCTACATCGGCGGCATGGGCAGCAAGGAGAAGAACTTCTACAACCAGCTCGCCCGGCGGATGGGCTACGAGCAGGCCGCCGACGAGGTCCAGGAGAAGTACCTCGCCCGGGACCACGCGGGCGCCGCGGCCGCCGTCCCGCACGACCTGATCGACGCCACCTCGCTGATCGGCGACACCGCCCGGATCGCCGACCGGATGCAGGCCTATGCCGAGGCGGGCGTCACCACGCTCACCCTGGCCCCGGCCGGGTTCACCCTGGACGAGCGGATCCTGGCGCTGCGCACCGGTGTCGAGGCGCTGGAGCGCGCCGGACTGGCCTGACCGGGGCCGGGTGTCCGAGCGGCCCGACCGCCTGTGGTCCGACCGGCGGCGCTACAGCCAGTCGTGCCGCTTGAACACCCGGTGCAGCACCAGGCAGACCACCGTCATCAGCACCAGCACCGCCGGGTACCCCCAGATCTGGTGCAGCTCCGGCATGTGCTCGAAGTTCATCCCGTAGATGCCCGCGATCATGGTCGGTACGGCGGCCAGCGCCGCCCAGGCCGAGATCTTCCGCATGTCGTTGTTCTGCTGGACGCTGACCTGCGCCAGGTTGGCGTTCAGGATGTCGGACAGCAGCCGGTCCATGCCGTCCACCTGGTCGTTCACCCGGGCCACGTGGTCGGCGACGTCCCGCAGGTAGGGCGCGGCCTCGGGGCGGACGAAGCGGGCGCCGCGCTCCAGGGCCAGCATCGGCTCCAGCAGCGGGCCGGTGGCCCGGCGCACGGACATCACCTGGCGCTTGTAGCCGTAGATCCGTCCGGCGGTGTCGCGGTCGACCCGGGAGGGGGAGAAGATGTCCGCCTCCAGTTCGTCCAGGTCGGTCTGGAGCCCGGCGGCCACGTCCATGTAGCCGTCGACGATCGTGTCGCAGACCGAGTGCAGCACCGAGCTGGGCCCGTACCGCAGCTGTTCGGGGTCCTGCTCCAGGGCGGCCCGCAGTCCGCTGAGCGGGCTGTCCTCGCCGTGCCGGACGGTCATCACGAAGTCCGGGCCGAGGAAGACCATCACCTCGCCGACCGTGACGACGTGCCCGCCGGGGTGGTAGCCGAGGGTCTTCAGCGCGACGAACAGCGAGCCCTTGTACGCCTCCACCTTGGGGCGCTGGTGGGCGCTGACGGCGTCCTCGACGGCCAGCGGGTGCAGCGCGAACTCCTGGCCGACGCGGTCGAGTTCCTCGGCGGTGGGCTCGAACAGGCCTATCCAGACGAAGCCGTCCGGACCGGCCGCGCGGGCGGCGGCGAGCGCGCCGGCCAGGTCCTCGGGGGCCTCGATGCGGCGGCCGTCGTGGTAGGCGGCGCAGTGGACGATCATGCGGGCCATTGTCACCCGAGCGGGGCCGTCCGGCACGGATCCGGGGGATTCCGGTCCACCGGCCCCCGGCGGCCGGGGCGGTGGCGGACCCGGCCGCCGCGGGCCGGACGGGCGGGAAATCCGGTCTCCACGGCCGGGCCCGGAGGCCGTAGGCTGACCCCATGCCCACCCTGCTGCTCGTCCGTCACGGCCGCTCCACCGCGAACACCGCCGGAATCCTGGCCGGTTGGACCCCCGGCGTGGACCTCGACGACACCGGCCGGGACCAGGCCGCCGCGCTGGCCGGCCGACTGGCCGGCATCCCGCTGGTGCGGGCGGTCAGCAGCCCGCTGGAGCGCTGCCGGCAGACGCTGGAGCCGCTGCTGGCGGTCCGGCCCGAGCTCGGGCCGCCGGCCGAGGACGAGCGGCTGGGGGAGTGCCACTACGGCGAGTGGACCGGCCGTCCGCTGGCCGAGCTGGCCAAGGAGCCGCTCTGGCGCACCGTGCAGGACCACGCCGCCGGGGCCGCCTTCCCCGGCGGGGAGTCGCTGCGCGAGCTGAGCCACCGCACGGTGGACGCGGTGCGCGAGTGGAACCGGAGGATCGCGGACGAGCACGGCGAGGACGCGGTCTGGATCGCCTGCTCGCACGGGGACGTGATCAAGGCCGTGGTGGCGGACGCGCTCGGGCTGCACCTGGACCACTTCCAGCGGATCAGCGTCGAGCCCTGTTCGGTCACCGCGATCCGCTACACCCCGCAGCGGCCCTTCGTCTTGCGGATGGGCGACACCGGCGACCTCGCCTCGCTCGCCCCCCGGCCCGGCCCGGCGGCGGCCACCCCGGCCGGCGACGCGGTGGTCGGCGGCACCGTCTAGGCCGCGCCGCCGACGGGCCGTCCGGGGAGGCGCCGTCCGCGGCGGCACCGTTCGCTTCCCCGGGTGCCACCCCGCCCGCGGCCGTCGGCTCGGCTCCCCGGCCGGAGCCCGAAGGTCGTAGGGTGACTAGCGAGTCCATCCGGCCGCGGCCCGCCCCCGGCGGAACCGCGCCGACCGACACGATCCGGAGCGAGAGCGTGCCCCGTCAGGTCTTCTTCTACGACCAGCCCGAACGGTTCGTGGCCGGCACCGTCGGCCAGCCCGGCGCCCGGGCGTTCTACCTTCAGGCCAGCGCCCGGGGCCGGATCACCAGCGTGCTGCTGGAGAAGACCCAGGTCGCGGCGCTCGCCGAGCGCATCGAGGAGGTCCTGGACGAGGCGCTGCGGCGCAGCGGCGGCGACACGTCCATCCCGGCCGCCGCCCCGAACGACCTGCTCGACACCGCGCCGCTGGACCTCCCGCTGGAGCAGGAGTTCCGGGTCGGCACCATGGCCCTGGCCTGGGACAGCGTGGACGCCTGCCTGGTGGTCGAGGCGCAGGCGCTGGTCGAGGAGGAAGAGGAGGAGGACGCCGCCGAGGCGGCCTTCACCGACGACGAGAACGGCCCGGACATGCTGCGGGTGCGGCTGTCCGGCGCGATGGCCCGGGTCTTCGCCAAGCGCGCGCTGGACCTGGTCGCGGCCGGCCGCAAGCCCTGCCCGTTCTGCAACCTGCCGCTCGACCCGGAGGGCCACCTGTGCCCGCGCGCGAACGGCTACCGGCGCTGAACACCGACACCCCGCCGCAGGCCGACCCGTCGGCCGCCGCCGCGCTGGCCGCCGACGTGCCCACCGCCCTCGCGCTGCTGCGCCAGGGCGGGCTGACGGTGCACGGGCGGCTCACCGACGCCTCCAACGCCGCGCTGTACTGCACGGTGGCGCACGGCTCGCTGAGCGCGCAGGCCGTCTACAAGCCGGTCGCCGGGGAGCGCCCGCTGTGGGACTTCCCGGACGGCACGCTGGCCGGCCGCGAGGTCGCCGCGTACGAGCTGTCCGCCGCGACCGGCTGGGCGCTGATCCCGCCCACCGTGCTGCGCGACGGCCCGCACGGGCCCGGCATGCTGCAGCTGTGGGTCGAGCCGGACCCGACGGCCGAGCCGCTGCTCGCGCTCCAGGACCCGCGCGGCCCGGAGGCGGGCTGGCTGCCGATCGTCCGGGCCGAGGTCGAGGGCGGGCGGACGGCCCTGCTGGTGCACCACGACGACCGGCGGCTGCGCCGGCTCGCCGTCCTGGACGCGGTGCTCAACAACGCCGACCGCAAGGGCGGTCACCTGATCCCGGCCGCCGACGGCCGGGTGTACGGCATCGACCACGGCGTCACCTTCAACACCGAGGACAAGCTGCGCACCCTGCTCTGGGGCTGGGCCGGCGACCCGCTGCCCGCCGAGGCGCTGGAGGTGCTGGCCCGGCTGGCCGAACAGCTGGACGGCGAGCTCGCCGAGCGGCTCGCCCCGCATCTGACTGCGGCCGAACTGGACGCCACCCGGGCCCGGGTGGCCGCGCTGTGCGGCTCCGGCCGGCACCCGCTGCCGCCCGAGGACTGGCCCGCGATCCCCTGGCCGCCGGTCTAGGCCGGGTCCGACGGGTCCGAACCGGTGCCCGAACCGGTGCCCCGGAGCGCCGGTGGTCCGGACCGCTCGTCGAAAACGGCGGCAGATGGTCTGGACCTGTCCCCGGAACAGGTCGCACACTGCTCCGATGGATGTGCGACGGACGACCCCCACCCCCCGAACCACGCCGGACCTGCCGTTGCACCGGTTACAGGTCCCGCTGCCCCAGCTGCTCCCCTTCGCCATCGGCAGTTTCGACGCGATCGGCCCGCTCTCCCGGGCCGGCTTCCCCCACCGGCACTCGTTCTACGAAATAGTCCACGTCACCGGCGGCCACGGCGCCCACGTCCTGGACCTCGTCCACCGGCCGCTGGCGCCACCGCAGTTGTGCGTGATCACGCCCGGCCAGGTGCACTACTGGGCGGACGCCGAGGAACTGGTCGGCCGGGTCGTCCTGTTCAACGAGGACTTCCTGCTCGGCCACCCCCAGGACCTCGCCGCCCTGCGGGCGCTGGCCACCCGCCCGGCCCTCGCGCTCGGCGACCAGGCCGACGCGGTCGCCGCGCTGCTCGCCGACATGGAGTACGAGTACCGGACCAGGGGGCCCGGCTACCAGGGCGTGCTGCGGGCCAGCCTGCACATCCTGATCGTCCGGGCGCTGCGCGCCTGCGCCCCGGCCGACCGCCCGTCGGTGCCCGGCCGCCCGGCCGAAGTGGCCGCCGCCTTCACCCGGTTGATCGCCCGGCCGGGCGGGGTGCGGCACTCGGTGGCCTCCACCGCGCAGGAACTCGGCGTCTCCCCGGGGCACTTGCAGACCCTGGTGAAGCAGGCCACCGGCCGGACGCCCGGCGGGCTGATCCGCCGCCAGCAGACCCTGGAGGCCAAACGGCTGCTCGCCTGCACGGATTTGACGATCCGTCAGGTCGCCAAGGAGGCGGGCTTCGTCGACCCGGCGTACTTCTGCCGGTTCTTCCGTCGGGAGACCGGGATGACCCCGGGGGAGTTCCGGTCCAGGGTCGACGGAAATCACCACGATCCCCGGATCATGTCCATCGCGGTCGCACCGGACGGCCCGTAAGTTTGCTGGTGGCCACCGGTGGCCGGTCCGGCGCGCACGGACGGGCGGCCGGTCCGGCCCTTGTCATGCCCCCACCATGGCAAGGGCCGCCCCCACCCCCCCGCCTCACGATAAGGAGACGGCGCATGCCCACGCCCGACGGCATGATCAGCCGCAAGACCGTCCTCAAGGCCGCCGCCGCGCTCGGGGCCGCCCCGCTGCTCGTCGGCGGCGGGGTCGCACTGGCCCGGGACCAGATCGGCACCGGCGAGCCGCTCGCCCTCACCCCCGAGTGCCACGACGGCGACGCCCCCACCATCGAGCAGACCGAGGGCCCGTACTTCAAGCCCAACTCCCCGCTGCGCAGCTCGATGGTCAACGACGGCCCCGGCACCCGCCTGGTGGTCAGCGGCTACGTCTTCGGCCGGGCCTGCCGGCCCATCTCCGGTGTGCTGCTGGACTTCTGGCAGGCCGACGACGGCGGCAACTACGACAACAGCGGATACACCTTCCGCGGCCACCAGTTCACCGACGCCAACGGCGCCTACAAGCTGGACACCATCGTGCCCGGCCTCTACCCGGGCCGCACCCGGCACATCCACGTCAAGCTCCAGGCCCCCGGCCGCTCGATCGTCACCACCCAGCTGTACTTCCCGGGCGAGCCGCGCAACAACACGGACACCATCTACGACGCCCGGCTGCTGATGAACGTCCGGCAGAACGGGTCGACCCGCGAGGGCAGCTACGACTTCGTGCTGAACGTGGCGCAGACCCCGGGCACGCCGAGCCCCACGCCCACCCCGACCTCCACCTCCACCGGTGGCCCGACCACGCCGCCCGGCGGCAGCTGGGCCGCGGGCACCTCGTACAACGCGGGCGACCGCGTGACCTACTCCGGCGTCTCCTACACCTGCCTCCAGGCGCACACCGCCATGGCCGGCTGGGAGCCGCCGAACGTGCCGGCCCTCTGGCAGCGGTCGTAGCGGCTCCGGCCGCTCCACCCGAGGAGCCGGGCGCCCGGTCGGCGGCAGGGCCGACCGGGCGCTCACCCATGCCCGGAGCCGGGTGCGGGGGGCGTACACCACGCGTTCCGACAGCGCCGGATCCGTGCAATACCAGTCGGGAAACTGTCGGGCAACGGTAGGAAACGAATCCAGTCGATCTTTCGTACTGGTTAGGCTTTCAAATGTTCGCAAGGTTAAAGTTGTTTCCATGCATGCCTGGCCCGCCTCCGAGGTTCCCGCCCTGCCTGGTCAGGGGCTCCCCCTCCGTATCCACGACACCGCAGCGGGCACAGTCCGGGAGGTCGTGCCGCAGGACGGCACCGCCCGGATCTACGTCTGCGGCATCACGCCCTACGACGCGACCCACATGGGCCACGCCGCCACCTACAACGCGTTCGACCTGGTGCAGCGCGTCTGGCGGGACGCCGGTCACGACGTCCTGTACATCCAGAACGTCACCGACGTCGACGACCCGCTGCTCGCCCGCGCGGTCGAGACCGGCCAGGACTGGACCGCCCTCGCCGAGCGCGAGACGGCCCTGTTCCGCGAGGACATGACCGCGCTGCGGATGCTCCCGCCGGCCCACTACATCGGCGCCGTCGAGTCGATCCCGTGGATCGTCCCGATCGTGCAGAAGCTGCTGGCCTCCGGCGCCGCCTACCACGTCGACGGCGACATCTACTTCTCGGTCGACGCCGACCCGCGCTTCGGCGAGGTCTCCGGCCTCACCCGCGAGGCCATGCGCCCGGTCTTCGCCGAGCGCGGCGGCGACCCGGACCGCCCCGGCAAGCGCAACCCGCTGGACGCCCTGCTCTGGCTGGCCGCCCGCCCGGGCGAGCCCGCCTGGGACACCGAGCTCGGCCACGGCCGCCCCGGCTGGCACATCGAGTGCGTCGCCATCGCCCTCCGGTACCTCGGGATGTCCTTCGACATCCAGGGCGGCGGCAGCGACCTCTCCTTCCCGCACCACGAGATGGGCGCCGCGCACGCCCAGGTCGCCACCGGCGCCCACCCGTACGCCCAGGCGTACGTGCACGCCGGCATGGTCGCCCTGGACGGGCACAAGATGTCCAAGTCCCGCGGCAACCTGGTCTTCGTCTCGGCGCTGCGCCGCGAGGGCGTCGACCCGGCGGCGATCCGCCTGGCGCTGCTCTCGCACCACTACCGGGCCGACTGGGAGTGGACCAAGAGCACCCTGGACGAGGCCGTCGAGCGCCTCGCCCGCTGGCGCGCCGCGGTCTCCCGCCCGGACGGCCCCTCGGCCGAGCAGCTGCTCGCCGAGGTGCGCGAGGCGCTCGCGAACGACCTGGACGCGCCCGCCGCGCTGGCCGCGGTCGACCGCTGGGCGGACCGGCAGGAGACCGAGGGCGGCACCGACATCGGCGCTCCCGGCCTGGTGACCCGCACCGTGGACGCCCTGCTCGGCGTCGCGCTGTGACCCCGGTGTCGTAACCCCGCCGAAGCGACCCAGCACCACACGCCGAAGGGGCGTCAGGACCACGCGGTCCCGACGCCCCTTCGGCGTGTGCGGTACGGGCTACTCGTCCTCGGCGCCGTCCTGGCTCTCCCGGGCGCCGCCCGGCGCCTCCGGATCGGCCGGCCGCTCTGCCGTGGCGTGCCCGGCCACCGGCTTCTCGCCGGTCGGCCCGACGTTCTCCCGGCGGCGCAGGTAGCGCTCGAACTCGCGGGCGATGGCGTCGCCGGAGGCCTCCGGCAGCTCCGCGGTGTCCTGCGCCTCCTCCAGCTGCTGGACGTACTCGGCCACCTCGCTGTCCTCGGCGGCCAGCTGGTCCACGCCGAGCTGCCAGGCCCGGGCGTCCTCGGCGAGCTCGCCCGGCGGGATGCGCAGGTCCAGCAGGTCCTCGAGCTTGTTGACCAGGGCCAGGGTGGCCTTCGGGTTCGGCGGCTGCGAGACGTAGTGCGGCACCGCGGCCCAGAGCGTCACGGCCGGCACCCCGGCGTGGGTGCAGGCCTCCTGGAGCACCCCGACGATGCCGGTGGGGCCCTCGTAGCGGCTCTCCTCCAGGTCCAGCCGGCGGGCCAGGTCCGGGTCGGAGGTGACCCCGCTGACGGGCACCGGGCGGCTGTGCGGGGTGTCCCCGAGCAGGGCGCCCAGGATCACCACCAGTTCGACGCCCAGCTCGTGGGCGAAGCCCAGCAGCTCGTTGCAGAACGAGCGCCAGCGCATGCTCGGCTCGATGCCGCGGACCAGCACGACGTCCCTGGTCGTCGGCTCCGTCACCCGGATCACCGAGAGCCGGGTGGTCGGCCAGGTGATCCGGCGGATGCCGCCGTCCAGCCAGACCGTGGGCCGGTTGACCTGGAAGTCGTAGTAGTCCTCCGCGTCCAGCGCGGCGAACACCTTGCCGTTCCAGGTCTCGTCGAGGTGTGCCAGAGCCGCGGAGGCGGCGTCGCCCGCGTCGTTCCAGCCCTCGAAGGCGCAGACCATCACCGGGTCGATCAACTCGGGAACATCTTCCAGCTCGATCACCCAGCGTCTCCCTCCGGTCGGCGGTCGGACCTGCGCCGCCCCGGCTGGCCTGCCGGGGCGCCGACGGGCCGGCTGCCGACTGTCGAACCTCTCGTCTCCCATGGAACGCCTCGCTCCATGGTCCCTACCTGCCCAGCCTACGGGCTTTGATGCGCACCGCGGCCGGGCACCGGGACAGTCTGGGGGAGCGGACCGCCGGGATCCACCGGATATCGGCGGCGCCGGAGCTGACGGTCCGTCAGGCGTTCACCAGGGGCGGAGCGTGTTCGACCGGCGACGCGCTGTGCCCGCCGCCGCCCGGCGCACGGGCCCGCCGGGCGCGCTACTCCGGGTCCACCCAGCCGTCGCGGTACGCCGTCCAGTGCTCGGGCAGCGCGGCGAAGTCCACGTACAGCGCGACGCCGAAGCCGGCCCGCCGCCGGTCCTCCCGGCCCAGGCCCAGCCGGACGCCCCGGACGGCGGCCCGGACGGTCTCGGCGTCGCCCCAGTGCCCCCACTTGTCGTCCCAGAAGAACGGCAGGCCCATCAGCAGGTCCACGTCGGCCGGGGTGGCCCGCAGGGCGAGTTCGGTCTGCCGGGCGACGTAGCCGCCGTACAGCGGCTCGGTGGGCATCGAGGTGTCGTAGCTCATCACCGCGATCTGGTCGACCCGGCGGGCGGTCTCGGTGAAGTACGCCTGGTCCCACCACTTGCCGTGGTCGGTGAGCAGGATCCCGGCCGTGTGCAGGCCCGGGACCGGGTCGATCTGCGGGGCCGCCACCGACAGTTTGGCGCCGCGCCCCGCGGTGACCGGGCGGACCTGGTCGAGCAGGGCCAGCCAGCCCGCCGAACCGGGGCGGATCGGCTCCATGTCGAAGTGCACCCCGTCGAAGCCGAGGTCCAGCACCTGGCGGGCGGAGGCGGTGACCCGGTCCCGGGTCGGGCCGTCCTCCAGGTCCAGGGCGTCCTTCTCCGGCTTGACCTCGTCGCCCAGCCAGCCCTGCAGCCGTACGCCGGGCAGCTCCCGGTGCACGGTGTCGGTGAACCAGCGGCCCCGGGGGTGGACGGCGGGCGGCAGCGAGCCGTCGTGCTCCAGCGGGCCGGTGTGCACGTAGAGGTCCCGGATGCCGGTGCCGGCCAGTAGCCGGCCCAGCGCGGCCACGTCGGCCTCGGTCCTGCGGCCGTCCACCCAGGCGTGGCCGAGCCAGAGCGCGTCCCGGCCCCGGGTACGGGCGTCGGCGGCGGGCTCGCCGGTGTAGTGCAGCCGGAACAGCACGAACACCGAGCCCAGCGCGGTGGCCGGCACGGCCGCCACCAGCACCAGGGCCAGCAGTGACCGGCGCCACCACGACCACGCCCGCCAGCGGTCGCGCAGCACGCGGAACGGGGCCGTCAGGGCCCGACCGGCTCGCTGCGCGGAGGTCCCGAATCGGGCCACGCGCTTGCTCCCCCCTTGCGGTCGAACGCTCAGGATACGGAATGGAACGGCGGGCCGACCCGTGGGCCGGATACCCTGGCCACGTGCGGGCCCGAGCAAGCGGGTCCGCAAAGCCGACAGCCGTCGCACCAGGGAGAAGCCCATGGCCACAGCAGCCACCCCGTCCATCACTCAGCAGAACCGTGCGAACGCGCTGCGTGAAGCGCTCGCCACCCGGGTGGTGGTCGCCGACGGTGCCATGGGCACCATGCTCCAGGCGCAGGACCCGACGCTGGAGGACTTCCAGAACCTCGAAGGCTGCAACGAGGTCCTCAACATCACCCGCCCGGACATCGTCCGGTCCGTCCACGAGGCCTACTTCGGGGTCGGCGTGGACTGCGTGGAGACCAACACCTTCGGCGCCAACTTCAGCGCCCTCGGCGAGTACGAGATCGCCGAGCGGATCTTCGAGCTGTCCGAGTCCGGCGCCCGGATCGCCCGCGAGGCGGCCGACGCCCACGCCGCCGCCGACGGCCGCACCCGCTGGGTGCTCGGCTCGATCGGCCCCGGCACCAAGCTGCCGACGCTCGGCCACGCCTCGTACGAGACGCTGCGCGACGGGTTCCAGCAGAACGCGGCCGGCCTGATCGCCGGCGGCGCCGACGCGCTGCTGGTCGAGACCAGCCAGGACCTGCTGCAGACCAAGGCCGCCATTCTGGGCTCCAAGCGGGCCCTGGCCGAGGCCGGCCTGGACCTGCCGGTGCTGGTGCAGGTGACGGTGGAGACCACCGGCACCATGCTGCTCGGCTCGGAGATCGGCGCCGCGCTCACCGCGCTGGAGCCGCTGGGCGTCGACTACATCGGCCTCAACTGCGCCACCGGCCCGGCCGAGATGAGCGAGCACCTGCGCTACCTGGCCAAGAACGCCCGGATCGGCCTGTCCTGCATGCCGAACGCGGGCCTGCCGGTGCTCGGCAAGGACGGCGCCCACTACCCGCTCTCCCCGGCCGAACTGGCCGACGCCCACGACGTGTTCACCCGCGAGTACGGCCTCTCGCTGGTCGGCGGCTGCTGCGGCACCACCCCCGAGCACCTGCGCCAGGTGGTCGAGCGGGTCCAGGGCCGCCCGATCGCCCCGCGCGACCCCCGCCCCGAGCCCTCGGCGGCCTCGCTGTACCAGGCCGTGCCGTTCCGCCAGGACACCTCGTACCTGGCGATCGGCGAGCGCACCAACGCCAACGGCTCGAAGAAGTTCCGCGAGTCGATGCTGGCCGGCGACTGGCAGGCCTGCGTGGAGATCGCCCGCGACCAGATCCGGGACGGCTCCCACCTGCTGGACCTCTGCGTGGACTACGTCGGCCGCGACGGCGTCGCCGACATGAAGGAGATCGCCGGCCGGCTGGCCACCGCCTCCACCCTGCCGATCGTGCTGGACTCCACCGAGCCGCAGGTGCTGCGGGCCGGCCTGGAGGCGCTCGGCGGCCGCGCGGTGCTCAACTCGGTCAACTACGAGGACGGCAACGCCCCGGACTCGCGCTTCGGCCGGATCGCCTCGCTGGCCCGCGAGCACGGCGCCGGCCTGATCGCGCTGACCATCGACGAGGAGGGCCAGGCCCGCACCGCGGACAAGAAGGTCGAGATCGCCGAGCGGCTGATCGCCGAGCTCACCGCCGACTACGGCGTCGACGAGGGCTCGATCCTGGTCGACTGCCTCACCTTCACCCTGGCCACCGGCCAGGAGGAGTCCCGCCGGGACGGCATCGAGACCATCGAGGCGATCCGCGAGCTCAAGCGTCGCCGCCCGGCCGTGCAGACCACGCTGGGCCTGTCCAACATCTCCTTCGGCCTCAACCCGGCCGCCCGGGTGGTGCTGAACTCGGTCTTCCTGCACGAGTGCGTGGAGGCCGGCCTGGACTCGGCGATCGTGCACGCCTCCAAGATCCTGCCGATCTCCCGGATCCCCGAGGACCAGCGCGAGGCCGCCCTCGACCTGGTCTACGACCGCCGCCGGGACGGCTACGACCCGCTGCAGCACCTGTTGGAGCTGTTCGACGGCGTCTCCTCGGCCTCGGTCAAGGCGTCCAAGGCGGAGGAGCTGGCCGCGCTGCCGCTGGACGAGCGCCTCCAGCGCCGGATCATCGACGGCGAGCGCAAGGGCCTGGAGGCCGACCTGGACGAGGCGCTGGCCGGTCGGCCCGCGCTGGAGATCATCAACGACACCCTGCTGTCCGGCATGAAGGTGGTCGGCGAGCTCTTCGGCTCCGGCCAGATGCAGCTGCCGTTCGTGCTCCAGTCCGCCGAGGTGATGAAGACCGCGGTGGCCCACCTGGAGCCGCACATGGAGAAGTCCGACAGCGAGGGCAAGGGCACCATCGTGCTGGCCACCGTCAAGGGCGACGTCCACGACATCGGCAAGAACCTGGTCGACATCATCCTGTCCAACAACGGCTACAACGTGGTCAACCTGGGCATCAAGCAGCCGGTCTCGGCGATCCTGGACGCCGCGCAGGAGCACAACGCGGACGTCATCGGGATGTCCGGCCTGCTGGTGAAGTCCACCGTGATCATGAAGGAGAACCTGGAGGAGCTGAACCAGCGCAAGCTGGCCGCGAGCTTCCCGGTGATCCTCGGCGGCGCCGCGCTCACCCGGGCCTACGTCGAGCAGGACCTGCACGAGATCTACGAGGGCGAGGTCCGCTACGCCCGGGACGCCTTCGAGGGCCTGCGGCTGATGGACGCGCTGATCGCGGTCAAGCGCGGCGTGCCCGGCGCGGCGCTGCCGGAGCTCAAGCAGCGCCGGCACGCCCGGGTCGAGGTGGAGGAGCCGGAGCCCGAGGTCAACCTCGGCCAGATCCGCTCCGACGTCGCCGTCGACAACGCCGTGCCCGTCCCGCCGTTCTGGGGCGACCGGATCGTCAAGGGCATCCCGTTCGCGGACTACGCCTCCTGGCTGGACGAGGACGCGCTGTTCAAGGGCCAGTGGGGCCTGAAGGCCTCCCGGGCCGGCGACGGGCCGTCCTACGAGGAGCTGGTGGAGACCGAGGGCCGGCCGCGGCTGCGGGCCTGGCTGGACCGCCTGCAGACCGAGGGCTGGCTGGAGGCCGCCGTGGTCTACGGCTACTACCCGGCCAATTCCAAGGGCGACGACCTGATCGTCTTCCACGAGGACGGCACCGAGCGCACCCGCTTCACCTTCCCGCGCCAGCGGCGCGGGCGCCGGCTCTGCCTGGCCGACTTCTTCCGCCCGGAGGAGTCCGGGGTGCGGGACGTGGTGGGCCTCCAGGTGGTCACCATGGGCAACCGGATCTCCGAGGCGGCCAACGAGCTGTTCGCCGAGAACTCCTACCGGGACTACCTGGAGCTGCACGGCCTCTCGGTGCAGCTGGCCGAGGCGCTGGCCGAGTTCTGGCACGCGCGGGTCCGCTACGAGCTGGGCTTCTCCGGCGAGGACCCGCAGGACGTCAAGGACATGTTCGCGCTCAAGTACCGCGGCGCCCGCTTCTCGCTCGGCTACGGGGCCTGCCCCGAGCTGGAGGACCGGGCCAAGATCGCCGAGCTGCTGAAGCCGGAGCGGATCGGCGTGGTGCTCTCCGAGGAGTTCCAGCTCCACCCGGAGCAGTCCACCGACGCGATCGTGATCCACCACCCGGAGGCGAAGTACTTCAACGCCCGGTAACCCCCGGTTCCCGCCGCATTCGCTCTTTCCGGACGAAGCGGGCGTATCCTTGATGATCCTGAACGGGCCGGTCCGCTCACCTGCGGGCCGGCCCGTGCCTTCCCCGGGGCCGCCCGGGCCTGCCGGAAGGACCCCCGCCATGACCACCAGCCCCACTGCCACGCGCATCCTCGACCACGGGGACGACCGCGGGCTCCAGGCGGTGCTGCTGGACATGGACGGGACGCTGGTGGACACCGAGGACTTCTGGTGGCAGGCCGAGGCCTCGCTCTTCGCCGAGCTGGGCCACGAGCTGGACGAGGCGGACCGCGCCCACGTGGTCGGCGGTCCGATGGCCAGGGTGATGGAGTACCTGGTCGCCCGGACCGGGGCGGACATCGCGCCGGCGGACCTCGGCGTGCTGGTCAACCAGCGCTTCGTCGACCTGCTGGCGGGCGGCGTGCCGCTCATGCCGGGCGCCGAGCGGCTGCTCAACACCCTTGCCGCGCACGGCATCCCGGCCGCCCTGGTGTCCGCCTCGCACCGGCACGTGATCGACATCGTGCTGCGCTCGCTGGGCGCCCACCACTTCGCCTTCAGCATCGGCGGGGACGAGGTGCCGCGCACCAAGCCGTTCCCGGACCCGTACCTGGAGGCGGCCCGGCGGCTGGGCGCGGAGCCGGCCCGCTGCGTGGTCGTCGAGGACACCCCGACCGGGGTGCGGGCGGGCGAGGCGGCCGGCTGCCCGGTGATCGCGGTGCCCTCGGTGGCGCCGGTCGAGCCGGCTCCGGGGCGGCTGGTGGTGTCCTCGCTGGAGCAGGTCGACCTCGACCTGCTGCGCTCCCTGGTCGCCTCGCGGGTGTGATTGTCGTCTCATTGCGAGACGGCTCTACTCGCCGGTACGAGGTCCGGCGAGCCCCCGGACCGGCGCTGCCGGGGGAGAAAACGGTCATTGGCTGACAACTCGTCGGGCGCGCGGTGATGCCCTCAACGACCGTGTCCCAAACGTCATCTGCACGGGTACCGGTCGTGCGTGTTCGATATGGCACGCTACTCCAGTTCGTGCCACCCAGAAGGACGCGCCTCGTGAAGACTTCAGCTGAACGCCTGGCAGTACTCGGTTGCGCCGGCCTGGTCGCCGTGTCGGTGGCGGGCTGCGGATCGGTGACCGACGTGGTCAAGGGGGACAGCGGCAAGTCCATCACCATGGGCACCAGCCAGCTGACCGGTGTCCTGGACCCGGCCGCCGCCTACGACTCCGGCTCCTGGCTGCTGCTGCGCAACACCTTCCAGTCGCTGCTCACCTTCCAGGCCGCCGCCAGCGCGCCCTCCCCGGACGCCGCGCAGTCCTGCGAGTTCACCAGCGCCGAGGCCACCGAGTACCACTGCACCCTGAAGCCCGGTCTGAAGTTCTCCAACGGGCACCCGATGACGGCCCAGGACGTGGTCTTCTCGATCGAGCGCACCAAGAAGATCAACGACCAGAACGGCCCGGTCGAACTGCTGGACTCGATCAAGTCCGTCGAGGCCAAGGGCGACAACGAGGTGCTCTTCCACCTCTCCGCGCCCGACGCCACCCTGCCGGCCAAGCTGGCGAGTCCGGCCGGCGCCATCGTGGACCACCAGGTCTACCCCGCCGACAAGGTCGTCCCCAACGACAAGCTGATCGGCTCCGGCCCGTACCGCATCGACTCGGTCGAGAACCTGAACGGCGGCAAGCAGCTGGGCAAGGTCGTGCTGTCGGCCAACGACAAGTACGGCGGCGAGGCCAAGCTCCGGAACAGCAAGTTCACCGTGCGGTACTTCGACAAGGCCGAGGACCTGAAGACCGCGCTGGACAAGAGCGAGATCGACCTCACCGACAACAGCCTGGAGCCGAACACCGCCGCCCAGGTCCGCTCCGACCAGCAGGGCGGCAAGGCCGACCTCCAGGTGACCGAGGGCGACAGCAACGACACCCGTTCGCTGGTCCTCAACACCAAGGACCCGCTGATGAGCAACGTCGCGGTCCGCCAGGCCGTCGCCCAGATGATGGACCGCAAGGCGCTGGCCCGCGACGTCTTCGCCCGCACCGTCCAGGCGCTCTACTCCATGGTCCCGGCCGGCCTGCCCGGCCACACCACGGCCTTCTTCGACCGCTACGGCGACCAGGACGTGAACAAGGCCAAGAAGATCCTGGCCGACGCCAAGGTCCAGACCCCGGTCAAGTTCACGCTGACCTGGTCCCGTTCGCGGGCCGGCAGCAACGAGGCCGAGACGCTGAAGAAGCAGCTGGAGACCGGCGGCCTGTTCCAGGTGACGCTCGCCCAGGAGCCGGACTGGGACTCGTACCGCAAGGGCTGGGCCGAGAGCAAGTACCAGGCGTACATCATCGGTTGGTTCGCCGACTACCCGGACCCGGACAACTACCTCGCCCCGCTGCTGATCAACGGCGGTGCGTACCACCACGGTTGGGACGACCCGCGGATCAGCGGCCGGCTGGTGCCGGAGGGCCTCAAGCAGACCGACCGCAGCGCCGCGGCCGGCACCTACGCGCAGATACAGCAGATCGAGGCCGAGAACGTGCCGCTGATCCCGCTGTACCAGAACAAGTCCTTCTTCGCGGCCCGCTCGTACGTCACCGGCGTCGAGTCCACCGTCGACACCACCGGCTACTTCCGTTTCTGGGAGATCAGCCGGACCAACAAGTAGCGCCCGCAGGACGGCGGCCCGCCCGCTTCCCCGTCGGTACGGGGGAGCAGGCGGGCCGCCGTGACGTTTCCGCCGCCCTGGGGCCGCTAGCGGCCCGCTACAGGGCGCCCGGGCGCACCAGCCCGCTCTCGTAGGCGTACACCGCCGCCTGCACCCGGTCGCGCAGCTGGAGCTTGGTCAGCACATGGCCCACGTGGGTCTTCACGGTGGTCTCGCTGACGAACAGCTCGGCCGCGATCTCCGCGTTCGACAGCCCGCGCGCCACCAGCTTCAGCACCTCCAGCTCACGCTCGGTCAGCGCGCCCAGCGCCTGCGGCGGCGCCTCGTCGCCCGAGGGCAGCTTGGTGGCGTACATGTCCAGCAGCCGGCGGGTGATGCTCGGCGCCAGCATCGCCGCGCCGTCCGCGACCACCCGGATCGCCTGCACCAGCTCCTCGGCCGGGACGTCCTTCAGCAGGAAGCCGCTGGCGCCCGCGCGCAGCGCCTCCACCACGTACTCGTCCAGGTCGAAGGTGGTCAGCACCAGCACCTTGGCCGGGCCGTCCCGCCCCGGGCCGGCGATCCGGCGGGTCGCCTCGACGCCGTCCATCCTGGGCATCCGGATGTCCATCAGCACCACGTCGGGCTGCAGCGCCCGCACCTGGTCCAGCGCCTGCTGGCCGTCGCCGGCCTCGCCGACCACCACCAGGTCGGACTCGGCCTCCAGAATCATCCGGAAACCGGTGCGCAGCAGCGGCTGGTCGTCGACCAGCAGCACTCGGATCGTCACCTAGGACTCCTTGCTCATCGGATCCCCCGTGGGATCGCTTTCATCCGACGTACGGGCCAGCGGCAGCGGGTACGGCGGCGGGGTGCCGCCGAACTCCGGGCAGCTGGCCTGGTGGTCGCACCAGTCGCAGAGGCGGTTGCGGGTCGCCGGGAAGTCCCCGGTGGCCACCGCGTGGCCGATCCGCTCCCACAGCGCCCGGAGCTTGCGCTCCACCGCGAGCAGGTCCGCCTCGTCCGGGTCGTAGCTGACCACGTCCCCGCCCCCGCCGAGGTAGACCAGCTGGAGGCGCTTGGGGAGCACGCCCTTCCAGCGCCACACCACCAGGGCGTAGAACTTCATCTGGAACATCGCCTTGCCCTCGAAGTCCCGCGAGGGCGCCCGGCCGGTCTTGTAGTCCACCAGCCGGACCTCGCCGGTCGGGGCGACGTCCACCCGGTCGATGTAGCCGCGCAGCAGCAGCCCCGAATCCAGGGCCGTCTCCACGTACAGCTCCCGCTCCACCGGGTGCAGCCGGGTCGGGTCCTCCAGCCGGAACCACTGGCCGACCAGCTTCTCGGCGTCCGCCAGCCAGCGGGTGAGCGCCGCACCGTCCGGGTCGTCCGGGAACAGCGAGCCCAGCTCCGGGCGCTCGCCCAGCAGCCGCTCCCACTGCGGGCGCAGCAGGCCCAGCGCCCGGTCCGGGGTCCGCTCGGCCGCCGGGCTGTCGAACAGCCGCTCCAGCACCGCGTGCACCAGCGTGCCCCGGGTCGCCGCCGAGCTCGGCGGCTCGGGCAGCCGGTCGATCACCCGCAGCCGGTACAGCAGGGGACAGGTGAGGAAGTCCCCCGCTCGGGACGGGGAGAGCCCGGTCGGGGGTGCCGCCGGGCGCCCGGCGGCACTGCTGGTCTGGGTGTGCTGCATGGCTACGACCCTATTGCCCTTTGCTGTCATCCCGCTGCCACGGTGCTGCCACAGCCGCCGGTGAGTGGGTATGAAGGCAGAAGGAGGGCCGCGCAGCGCCGGGGGGCCGCGATCACGTAGCGTGGGCGCACCGGGCACGACGGGGGAGACGACCGAAGGGATCACGGTGAGCGACAGCAGGGGGCAGCAGCCCTCCGAACGGCCACCGCAGGCGGGCGACGGGCGCCCGGCCGCGCCGCCGCCCGAGCGCCGCGGCGGAATCCTGATGGGCCGGCCCTTCGGCGTGCCCATCTACGTCACCCCCTCCTGGTTCGTCATCGCCGCGCTGATCACCTGGGTGTTCGGCGGGCAGCTGGGCGACGTGCTGCCCGACCTCGGCGGCGCCCGCTACCTGGTCGCGTTCTTCTTCGCGGTCGCCTTCTACGCCTCCGTCCTGGTGCACGAGCTCGCCCACACCCTGGTCGCACTGCGGTACAAGCTCGGGGTGCGGCGGATCCAGCTCCAGTTCTTCGGCGGGGTCTCCGAGATCGAGAACGAGGCGGAGAGCCCCTGGCGGGAGTTCTGGCTGGCCTTCGTCGGCCCGCTGCTCTCGCTGCTGCTCGGCGGCGTGTTCTACCTCGGGGTGCGGGCGGTGGAGCTGTCCACCGTGCCCGGGGTGCTGCTCACCGGCCTGATGGTCTCCAACCTGGTGGTCGCCGCCTTCAACCTGCTGCCCGGACTGCCGCTGGACGGCGGCCGGATGCTGCGCGCGGTCGTCTGGGCGATCACCGGCCGGCCGATGACCGGCACGGTGGCCGCCGCCTGGGTCGGCCGCGGGCTGGCCGTCGCCGTGCTGATCGGCCTGCCGCTGCTGAGCGCCGCCCGCGGGGTCGAGCGCACCACCACCGACACCCTGGTGGACGCGGTGCTGGCCGCGGTGCTCGCCGCGATCATCTGGAACGGCGCCACCGGCAGCCTGCGCAACGCCCGGCTCAAGGAGGTGCTGCCCTCCCTGCGGCTGCGCGAGCTGGCCCGGCGGGCCGTCGAGGTCACCGCCGACACCCCGCTCGGCGAGGCGCTGCGCCGCGCCCGCGAGGCCGGGGCCGGCGCGGTGATCGTGGTGGACGGCCGGGGCGAGCCGATCGCCCTCGTCCGGGAGTCCGCCGTCCGCTCGGTGCCCGAGCACCGCCGCCCCTGGGTGGCCGTCGGCCCGCTCGCCCGCGACCTCGAACCCGGGCTGCGGCTGGACGCCGACCTCGGCGGCGAGGACCTGCTGCGGGCCGTCCAGGCCACCCCGGCGGGGGAGTACCTGGTGGTCGAGCCGGACGGCCGGGTGTACGGCGTGGCCGCGCTCAGCGACATCGAGCAGCGGCTGACCGCCGCCGTCTCCGGCCGCTGATCATGGTGGTAAGGCGGAAGGCTCCGCTTCCCTTAGGATTGTCCGCATGTCCGAACCGACCGGTGCCGCCCGCCGACGCGGGCCCTTCCAGGTCGGGGACCAGGTCCAGCTGACCGACCCCAAGGGTCGCCACTACACGTTCACGCTCCAGGCCGGGAACCAGTTCCACACCCACAAGGGTGCGTTCCCGCACGACGAGCTGATCGGCGCCCCCGAAGGCACGGTCGTGCGCACCACGGGGAACGTCCCGTACCTCGCGCTGCGCCCCCTGCTCCCCGACTACGTCCTGTCCATGCCGCGCGGCGCCGCCGTGATCTACCCCAAGGACGCGGGGCAGATCCTGGCGATGGCCGACATCTTCGCCGGCGCCCGCGTCGTCGAGGCCGGCGTCGGCTCCGGCGCGCTCTCGACCTACCTGCTGCGCGCCGTCGGCGACACCGGCATGCTGGCCTCCTACGAGCGCCGGCAGGACTTCGCCGACATCGCCCAGGGCAACGTCGAGCGCTACTTCGGCGGCCCGCACCCGGCGTGGAAGCTCACCGTCGGCGACCTCCAGGACAACCTGGTCGAGACCGACGTCGACCGCGTCATCCTCGACATGCTGGCCCCCTGGGAGTGCCTGGACGTCGCCTCCAAGGCGCTCGTCCCCGGCGGCCTCATCTGCTGCTACGTGGCCACCACCACGCAGATGTCGAAGACCGTCGAGGCGCTGCGCGACCACGGTACCTTCACCGAGCCGCAGGCCTGGGAGACCATGGTCCGCACCTGGCACCTGGAGGGCCTGGCGGTCCGCCCGGACCACCGGATGATCGGCCACACCGGCTTCCTGCTCACCGCCCGCCGCCTGGCGGACGGCGTCGAGCCGCCGCTGCGCCGCCGCCGTCCGGCCAAGGGCGCGTACGGCGAGGACTACGACAACGGGACGCCCGAGCCCACCCTCCAGGAGCGCGCCGCCGCCCGCAAGGCCGCCCAGGCCACGGAGGCGGACCAGCCCGACCTGGGCTGAGCCCCGAACCCACCGACAAGGGGTGGTACGAGCACACCGCTCGTACCACCCCTTTCGCATTCCGCCGATCACGGTGTGGGACGATGCTGGCTCACGCCTTGGCTCTTGGAGCGCTGGAGGGGACGCCTGGTGGAGACCGCGGTCGGGACGACGGCGACGGTTGGACAGCAGACACCGCGGGGCCGTTCCGGGCCCGGTCACGCGCGCACCGTCCCCTGGCACTGGGCCGTCGCCCTGGCCGGCTGCGGCGCGGTGGTGGCGGCCGCGCTCGCGGCCTCCCCGGCGACCGGCACCCCGGTGCCCGCGCACGGCACCCCCCAGGCCCTCGTCGCGAGCGCCGCCCCCGACCCGGCCCGGGCCCAACTCCCGCTGGACTGCGGCCCGTTCCCGGTCAAGACGGCGCTCAGCGTGCCGGCCCGGCTCGGCGACGGGCGCCCCGGCACGGTGGTCGCCGCGCACTGCGCCACCGAGACCGGCACCCCGCCGGACGCCGTCTACCTGCTCGGCTTCGGCCCGGGCGGGCGCCCCGAGGTGGTGGCCACCCTGCTCCCCGAGCGCGAGAACCTCACCGTGAGCCGGATCGCGGTGCGTTCGGACGGCGCCATCACCGGCCACGCGCAGGGGTATTCGAGCGAGGACGTGCCGCGGTTCCGGCCCGACATCTCGCTCGACCTCACCTGGACGCAGCGGAGCGGCGGCTGGGAACGCTCCCAGACCGCCGCCCCGCTCCACCAGGCCTGAGCCCGGCCCGTTCTACTCCGCGTCCGGCCCGTACACCTCGACCCGGTCGGCGACCCGGCGCACGTGGATGCAGTCGCCGGGGCACTCCTTCGCCGAGTCCACCACGTCCTGAAGGATCGTCAGCGGCACCGGGGCACTCTCCCCGGGCTGCTGGCGCAGCTCGTCGTCCGGCCCCTTCACGTAGGCCAGCCCGTCGATGTCGAGCTCGAAGACCTCGGGCGCGTACTGCACGCAGATGCCGTCACCGGTGCACAGATCCTGGTCGATCCACACCTCCAGCGCCTCGGCCGCCGCCGTCTGCTCGGTCACCGACATGGTCCCCTGCCGTTTCTGTCCCGGGTCGCCCCTATTCCTGGAGCAATCCCGCCATTCGTACAACGATCGGACCTCGACTTGTGGTCGCGATCGGATATCACTTCGCTCGACGATACATCTGGCCCGCTTTGGGTGGTGCGCGGTGGGTATCCCCCTTAGCAGAGGGGAAGCACGCTGGGGCGAAGATCGGACACGCCCGTTCCATCTTTCTTGATCTAGGGGTTTACGGACCCCTGGTCCCAGGTAGGGTCTGGAAGCGTCCAGCTCCCCGGAGGAGGTGAGGACCGTGGCAGCCCACGATGACGACTACAACCGCAGCACCGGCAGGCCCGCTCGTGGTTCCGACGAGGCCGCTCAGGTCTCGTACCTTGAGCAGGAAATCGCCGTGCTGCGCCGCAAGCTCGCCGACTCGCCGCGCAATTCGAGGATCCTCGAAGAGCGGATCGTCGAGCTCCAGACCAACCTGGCGGGCGTGACCGCCCAGAACGAACGGCTCGCCTCCACCCTGCGAGAGGCCCGCGACCAGATCGTGGCCCTCAAGGAGGAAGTGGACCGGCTGGCACAGCCCCCGGCCGGCTTCGGCACCTTCCTCGACGCGAACGAGGACGGCACCGCGGACATCTTCACCGGCGGGCGCAAGCTCCGCGTGAACGTCAGCCCGAGCGTCGCCCTCGACGAGGTGCGGCGCGGCCAGGAAGTGATGCTCAACGAGGCCCTCAACATCGTGGACGCGATGGCCTTCGAGAACATCGGCGAGATCGTCACCCTCAAGGAGCTCCTGGAGGACGGCGAGCGCGCCCTGGTGCTGGGGCACACCGACGAGGAGCGGGTGGTGCGCCTCGCCGAACCGCTGCGCGGGCTGACCATCCGGTCCGGGGACGCCCTGCTGCTGGAGCCCCGCTCCGGCTACGTCTTCGAGGTCGTCCCGAAGTCCGAGGTCGAGGAGTTGGTCCTCGAGGAGGTCCCGGACATCGACTACCGCCAGATCGGCGGCCTGAGCAACCAGATCGAGCTGATCCGCGACGCGGTCGAGCTGCCGTACCTGCACGCCGACCTCTTCAAGGAGTACGAGCTGCGCCCGCCCAAGGGCGTGCTGCTCTACGGCCCGCCCGGCTGCGGCAAGACGCTGATCGCCAAGGCGGTCGCCAACTCGCTGGCGAAGAAGGTGGCCGAGGTCACCGGACGCCCCCAGGGGAAGAGCTACTTCCTCAACATCAAGGGCCCCGAGCTGCTCAACAAGTACGTGGGCGAGACCGAGCGGCAGATCCGCCTGGTGTTCCAGCGGGCCCGGGAGAAGGCGGGCGAGGGCACGCCCGTCATCGTCTTCTTCGACGAGATGGAGTCGCTGTTCCGCACCCGCGGTTCCGGCGTCAGCTCGGACGTGGAGAACACCATCGTCCCGCAGCTGCTCGCCGAGATCGACGGCGTGGAGGGCCTGGAGAACGTCATCGTCATCGGCGCCTCGAACCGCGAGGACATGATCGACCCGGCGATCCTGCGGCCCGGCCGCCTGGACGTCAAGATCAAGATCGAGCGCCCGGACGCCGAGGCCGCGAAGGACATCTTCTCCAAGTACCTCAAGGACTCGCTGCCGTTCCACCCGGACGACCTCAAGGAGCACGAGGGCTCCGTCGAGGCCACGGTGGTCGCGATGATCCAGTCGGTGGTGGAGCGGATGTACTCCGAGACCGAGGAGAACCGCTTCCTGGAGGTCACCTACGCCAACGGTGACAAGGAGGTCCTGTACTTCAAGGACTTCAACTCCGGCGCGATGATCCAGAACATCGTCGACCGCGCGAAGAAGATGGCCATCAAGGACTTCCTCGACCACGGTCAGCGGGGCCTGCGCGTCTCCCACCTGCTCGCCGCCTGCGTCGACGAGTTCAAGGAGAACGAGGACCTCCCGAACACCACCAACCCGGACGACTGGGCCCGCATCTCCGGCAAGAAGGGCGAGCGGATCGTCTTCATCCGCACGCTGGTCACCGGCAAGCAGGGCGCCGAGTCCGGCCGCTCGATCGACACTGTCGCCAACACGGGGCAGTACCTGTAAGCACGCGGTTGTCCGGGCCGGCAGCGGTCCCCGGAGCTGTACGCACACCGTCCGGCTGTGGCGCCTCGCGGCCCCGCAGCCGGACGGCGCGTCTCCGGGCCCGCCGTTCGGCGCCGGGTTCTAGGCTCGACCCACCGTGCGCGGGCAGAGGCCCGGCGCCGGTGTTGTTCGGCGGTACGTCAGAGTGCTCCGCCCGTCGGGGGCGGTGCACCGGGCAAGGAGGGCCGCATGACCGTACGGCGCGTGATGGGCATCGAGACGGAGTACGGGATCTCCGTGCCCGGGCACCCCAACGCCAACGCCATGCTCACCTCGTCCCAGATCGTCAACGCGTACGCGGCGGCGATGCACCGGGCACGGCGGGCCCGCTGGGACTTCGAGGAGGAGAATCCGCTGCGCGACGCACGGGGGTTCGACCTGGCCCGCGAGGTCGCGGACGCCAGCCAGCTGACCGACGAGGACATCGGCCTCGCCAACGTCATCCTCACCAACGGGGCCCGGTTCTACGTGGACCACGCGCACCCCGAGTACAGCTCGCCCGAGGTGACCAACCCGCGCGACGCCGTGCTCTGGGACAAGGCCGGCGAGCGGATCATGGCCGCCGCCGCGCAGCGCGCGCTGGAACTGCCCAACGGGCAGACCATCCACCTGTACAAGAACAACACCGACAACAAGGGCGCCTCCTACGGCACCCACGAGAACTACCTGATGAAGCGGGCGACACCGTTCGCCGACATCGTCCGCCACCTCACCCCGTTCTTCGTCTCCCGCCAGGTGGTCGCCGGCGCCGGCCGGGTCGGCATCGGCCAGGACGGGTCGGCGCACGGCTTCCAGCTCAGCCAGCGGGCGGACTACTTCGAGGTCGAGGTGGGCCTGGAGACGACGCTCAAGCGCCCGATCATCAACACCCGGGACGAACCCCATGCCGACGCCGAGAAGTACCGCCGGCTGCACGTGATCATCGGCGACGCCAACCTCTCCGAGATCTCCACCTACCTCAAGCTGGGCACCACCGCGCTGGTGCTGTCGATGATCGAGGACTCGTTCATCGCCGCCGACCTCGCCGTCGACCAGCCGGTGCGCACCCTGCACCGGGTCTCCCACGACCCGACGCTCAAGCACCTGATCACCCTGCGCAACGGGCGCAAGCTCACCGCCGTCCAGCTCCAGCTCGAGTACTTCGAGCTGGCCCGCAAGTACGTCGAGGACCGCTTCGGCACCGACGCGGACGAGCAGACGGTGGACGTGCTGACCCGCTGGGAGGACGTCCTCGGCCGGCTGGAGCGCGACCCGATGTCGCTGTCCCGGCAGCTGGACTGGGTCGCCAAGCGGGAGATCCTGGAGGGCTACCGCAGCCGGGACGCCCTGGAGTGGGACAACCCGCGGCTGCACCTGGTCGACCTCCAGTACAGCGACGTACGGCCCGAGAAGGGCCTCTACAACCGCCTGGTGGCCCGCGGGCGGTTCGAGCGGCTGCTCACCGAGGGCGAGGTCGAGCGGGCCGTCTCCAAGCCGCCGGACGACACCCGGGCGTACTTCCGCGGGCGCTGCCTGGAGCAGTACGCGGAGCACGTCGCGGCGGCCTCCTGGGACTCGGTGATCTTCGACCTGCCCGGCCGGGACTCGCTGCAGCGCGTGCCCACCCTGGAACCGCTGCGCGGGACCCGCAACCACGTCAAGGAGCTGCTGGACCGCTGCCGCACGGCCGAGGACCTGCTCCGGGTGCTGTCCGGCGGGTAACTTTTCGATCACCATGGGTGAACGTCCGCCGAATGGGAATCATCCGGGGTGGCAGCGGGTGTTGGACAGGAAGCGCCACCGGCAAACCGGGAGCGGCAGTCGCACCTTGTGTATAGGGTCGGTGCAGCAAGCAACGACCCAACCGTGCCAGACGAATCGAGCGGGGTGAGGGAAATGGCGAGCAAGGACACCGGCGGCGGCCAGCAGCGGGCGAACCGCTCCTCCGAGGAGGTCGAGGAGCAGGCCGCGGAAAGCCAGAATTCCGAGGACCTCAAGGAGCGCCAGGAAAAGCTGAGCGACGACGTCGACGCGGTTCTGGACGAAATCGACGAGGTCCTCGAGTCGAATGCCGAGGATTTCGTTCGCGGATTCGTCCAGAAGGGCGGGCAATAGCCCGGTCCGGGCATTCCGAATTCACGGTCGCGACCGATCGGGGCGGCCGGGCGGCGAACACCGCCCGGCCGTCCGGCACCGGCCCCTCCACCCGTGGACAGTGATCGTCGGGCGGGTAGGGTGCGGGCAGCGCGCGCTTCAAGCTACCTGGAAGGAATCGTGTGGAAGCCAACACTCGTGGCACCGGGCGTCTACCGGCTGCCTTCCTGACCCCGGGGTCGTCCTCGTTCCTCGACTTCCTCGCCGAGCACAAGCCGGAGATGGTCCCCGGGCTCCGGGGGCTCCCCGAGGGCGTCGTGGTCGAGGCCCCGCACGGGACCACGCTGGTGGCCGCGATCTTCGACGGCGGCGTCGTGATCGCGGGTGACCGCCGGGCGACGATGGGCAACGTGATCGCCCAGCGGGACATGGAGAAGGTCTTCCCGGCCGACGAGTACAGCGCGGTCGGCATCGCCGGCACCGCCGGCCTCGCGGTCGAGATGGTCCGGCTGTTCCAGCTGGAGCTGGAGCACTACGAGAAGATCGAGGGCGCCACCCTCTCCCTGGAGGGCAAGGCCAACCGGCTCACCACCATGATCCGGGGCAACCTGGGCATGGCGATGCAGGGCCTCGCGGTGGTGCCGCTGTTCGCCGGCTACGACCTGGACCTCGGCCGCGGCCGGATCTTCAACTACGACGTCACCGGCGGGCGGTCCGAGGAGCGCGGCTTCGCCGCCACCGGCTCGGGCTCGGTCTTCGCCCGCGGCTCGCTGAAGAAGCTCTACCGCGACGGCCTGACGGCCGACCAGGCCGCCACCCTGGTCGTCCAGGCCCTGTACGACGCGGCGGACGACGACTCCGCCACCGGCGGCCCGGACCTCGCCCGGAAGATCTTCCCGATCGTCTCGCTGATCACCGAGGACGGCTTCCGCCGGCTCACCGACGCGGAGGTGACGGAGATCGTCGTCGCCATCACCGACGAGCGCCTGGACCGGCCCAACGGCCCGCAGGCCCCGCTGATCTAGGGGGTGTCTTGTGGATCTTGTCGGATCAGGCCGCGGCGTCAGGGTGCGTGCATCGCAAGGCGGAGGAGGGAGCCACTGCGGAGCATTGGCGACCGACGACAACGCCGCGAGGTGCGTGCCCTGGCGTCGCGGACCCGGCTAAGTTCCACAAGACACCCCCACGCCATCACCTCACAGAAAGGGGACGACCGCCGGTGTCGACACCGTTCTACGTCTCGCCCCAGCAGGCCATGGCGGACCGCGCGGAGTACGCCCGCAAGGGCATCGCGCGCGGCCGCAGCGTGGTCGTGCTCACCTACGCCGACGGCATCGTCTTCGTCGCGGAGAACACCTCCAGGGCGCTCCACAAGGTCTCCGAGATCTACGACAAGATCGCCTTCGCGGCGGTCGGCCGCTACAACGAGTTCGAGAACCTGCGCATCGGCGGCGTCCGCTACGCCGACCTGCGCGGCTACTCCTACGACCGGGCCGACGTCACGGCCCGCGGCCTGGCCAACGTGTACGCCCAGACCCTGGGCACCATCTTCTCCTCGGTCGGCGAGAAGCCGTACGAGGTCGAGCTGATCGTGGCCGAGGTCGGCCGCACCCCCGACAACGACCAGATCTACCGGCTCACGCCGGACGGTTCGGTCGTGGACGAGAAGAACTACGTGGTGGTCGGCGGCAACGCCGACTCGATCGGCAACTACCTGGGCCAGCGCCACCGCGCCGGCATCGGCCTCACCGAGGCGGTGAAGCTCGCCGTGGACTCGCTCGCCCGCGACCCCAACGGCGGCAGCCCGCGCGGCCTCACGCCGGAGCAGCTGGAGGTGGCGGTCCTCGACCGCCAGCGGTTCCAGCAGCGCAAGTTCAAGCGGATCCTGGGCAACCAGCTGGGCCGGCTGCTCGACGGGGACCAGTCCGCGGAAGCGGACGACGAGGACAACCCGGCGGACGGCACGCCGGTGTAGCAGTGCCTGTGGAGTCCCGGACGGCGGCCCCGCCGCCGTCGTTCGGGACTCCGGTGCCCCTGCGGCGGCCCAGTCGTCGTGGAGGCGGTTTCGGACAGCTCCGACAGAGAATGGAGTGCTCATGGACCGCCGGATTTTCGGGCTGGAGAACGAGTACGGCGTGACCTGCACGTTCCGCGGGCAGCGACGGCTGTCCCCGGACGAGGTGGCGCGGTACCTGTTCCGCCGGGTCGTCTCCTGGGGCCGCAGCAGCAACGTCTTCCTGCGCAACGGCGCCCGCCTCTACCTCGACGTCGGCTCCCACCCCGAGTACGCCACCCCCGAGTGCGACGACGTCGTCGAGCTGGTGACGCACGACAAGGCCGGTGAGCGCATCCTCGAAGGGCTCCTGGTGGACGCCGAGCGCCGGCTGCACGAGGAGGGCATCGCCGGGGACGTCTACCTCTTCAAGAACAACACCGACTCGGCCGGGAACTCCTACGGCTGCCACGAGAACTACTGCGTGGCCCGGCACGGGGAGTTCTCCCGGCTGGCCGACGTGCTGATCCCGTTCCTGGTCACCCGGCAGCTGATCTGCGGCGCGGGCAAGGTGCTCCAGACCCCGCGTGGCGCGGTGTTCTGCGTCAGCCAGCGGGCCGAGCACATCTGGGAGGGCGTCAGCTCCGCCACCACCCGCTCGCGCCCGATCATCAACACCCGGGACGAGCCGCACGCGGACGCCGAGCGCTACCGCCGGCTGCACGTGATCGTCGGCGACTCCAACATGTCGGAGACCACGACGCTGCTCAAGGTCGGCTCCACCGACCTGGTGCTGCGGATGATCGAGGCCGGCGTGGTGATGCGCGACCTCACCCTGGAGAACCCGATCCGGGCGATCCGCGAGGTCAGCCACGACCTCACCGGCACCCACCAGGTGCGGCTCGCCAACGGCCGGGAGGCCAGCGCGCTGGACATCCAGGAGGAGTACTACACCAAGGCCCTGGAGTTCGCGGACCGCAAGGGCATCAACACCGGCACCGTCGCCCGGGTCCTCGACCTGTGGGGCCGCACCCTGGAGGCCGTCCGCAGCGAGCGGCTGGACGGGGTCGCCCAGGAGATCGACTGGATCATGAAGTACAAGCTCATCGAGCGCTACCGCGAGAAGCACCAGATGAGCATGTCCAACCCGCGGGTGGCGCAGATCGACCTCGCGTACCACGACATCCACCGCCGCCGCGGCCTGTTCTACCTGCTCCAGGGCAAGGGCCAGGCGCAGCGGGTGACCACCGACCTCAAGACCTTCGAGGCCAAGTCGATCCCGCCGCAGACCACCCGGGCCCGGCTGCGCGGGGACTTCATCCGGCGGGCCCAGGAGCAGCGCCGGGACTTCACGGTCGACTGGGTGCACCTGAAGCTGAACGACCAGGCGCAGCGCACGGTGCTGTGCAAGGACCCGTTCCGTTCGGTGGACGAGCGGGTGGAGAAGCTGATCGCGGGGATGTAGCCCCCGGCCGTGTGATCAAGGCGGCGACCGGCCCCGGTGGTGTCTACCGGGGCCGGACGCGTGCCGGGCATACGCTGTCCGTCGAGTCAGGAGAGCCGACTTCGACCGACAGTTAGGACCACCGTGCGCCGCACCGCCGGTTTGCTTCTCACCCTGCCGTTGCTGCTCGCGGTCGCCTGCAGCAGCTCGCCCAAGGCGGCGGGCCCGGTGACGCCGTCCGCGGCGAGCGCCGCCCCGACGGTGCCCGCGCCGGTCGGCGAGGCGTCACCGATGCCCACTCTTTCGGGTGGCGGGTTCGGCAGCAAGGCCACCATCACCATCCCCGAGGGCCAGCAGCCCGGCGGCCAGTTCGTGGTGAACACGGTCAGCGAGGGCGACCGGGCGACCGTCAACAAGGGCGACTGGGTGACGGTCAACTACACCGCCAGGGACTGGACCACCGCCAAGGACCTGCCCAGTTCGTACGACGCCAACGGCAAGCCGCAGCTCTACCAGGCCGGCAGCGGGCAGCTGGTGCCGGCGCTGGACCAGAGCGTGATCGGCAAGAAGGTGGGCAGCCGGCTGCTGGTGGTCGCCCCGCCGGCGGCGGCCTTCGGCGAGCAGGGCTCCACCCAGCTGGGCGTCAACAAGGGCGACACCGTGGTGTTCGTGCTGGACATCATGGAGAGCCTGCCGCCGGACTCCACGCTGACCGGGGCGATGGCCGAGCCGGCCGCGACGATGCCGCAGGTCAAGGACAACGGCAAGGCGCCGGCCACGATCACGATCCCGACCGGGCAGGCCGCGCCCGCCGACCTCCAGCAGGCGGTGCTGATCAAGGGCGAGGGCAAGCAGGTCAAGAGCGGGCAGACCCTGGTGGTGCAGTACACCGGGGTGCTCTGGGCCAACGGCCAGCAGTTCGACGCCTCCTGGACGCACGGCGGCGCGCAGGCGGTGCAGATCGGCACCGGCAGCGTGATCGAGGGCTGGGACAAGGGCCTGGTCGGGCAGAACGTCGGCAGCCGGGTCCTGCTGGTGGTGCCTCCGGCGCTCGGCTACCAGGACAAGGCGCAGGGCTCGGTTCCGGCGAACTCGACCCTGGTCTTCGTGATCGACATTCTCGAAGCGGTCTAGGAAGTCACCGGGGGGATTCCGTACGCTTGGGCGGACGCTCGTACAACGAAGCGTCCGCCCTCATCCTGAGCTGTCATACTGCCCACGCACTGTGGCAGGCGCCGCCCGGCGCCGAGGTCCGGGGCGGGCGGTGCGACGGCAGGCCGGCGTGCCCACGCCGGGCGCAGACCTGGAAGACCTCGTGGCGAGATGGATGGGGAGTCATGACTGAGAAGACGCCGAGCCCGGGCGGGGCCGGCACCGCGGCGAACGACAGCTCCGCGGGTGACCCGGCCGCCTCTCGTCCCGGCGGTCCGGTTGGCGGGGACCGCGAGTCGATCGTCGTCCCCCCGGCGATCCTGGCGCAGCAGGCGGGCTGGGCGCAGCCCGGCGAGGCGCCGCGCGCCGCGGGCGGGACCAAGACGGACGACGCCCCGCAGATCTTCGCCTCCAACGTGCGCAAGTCCGACACGTCGGAGGCCGGGTACGACGAGAACCCGCCCGGCGTCGGCAAGCTGGGCGTGATCCTCGGCACGGTGATCGCCCTGCTGCTGGTCGGCAGCGGCGTCACGCTGTACATGGTGAACAAGGACGGCTCCAAGGACAGCGCCGCGGCCAAGCCGGACGCGGCCAAGAGCGCGCCGCCCACGCCGACCGCCGACCCGGTGCCGCCGATCAAGGACAGCGCCAAGGTGCTGCCGACGGTCGCCGGCGACTTCGGCAAGAAGGCCGACATCCAGATCCCGGGCGAGGCCTCCGACGGCTCCTTCGTGGTGAAGGTGCTCACCGAGGGCACCGGCGCCAAGGTGGAGAAGAACTCCTGGGCCTCGGTGGACTACACCGCCAAGGACTGGAACACCGGCAAGGACATCCCGAGCTCGTACGACGCCAACGGGAAGCCGCAGATCTTCCAGGCCGGGACCGACTCGCTGATCCCGGCGCTGGACCAGGCCGTGATCGGCAAGAAGGCCGGCAGCCGGCTGCTGGTGGTGGCCCCGCCGGCCGCCGCGTTCGGCGCCCAGGGCAAGGCCGACATGTCGATCGGGCCCAAGGACGACCTGGTCTTCGTGATCGACATCCGCAACGCCAACGCGCCCGACGCCGTGGTGAGCGGTACCGTCACCCCGCCGCCCGCGGACTTCCCGCAGGTCAAGGACAACGGCAAGAAGCCGGCCGAGATCACCCCGGTCGCCGGGGCGAAGGACCCGACCGAGCTGAAGTCGCACGTCCTGATCAAGGGCACCGGGCCGAAGGTGGAGAAGGGCGAGAAGGTCGTCGTCCAGTACACCGGCGCGCTGTTCTCCAGCGGCAAGGTGTTCGACTCCTCGCTCAGCAAGGGCCAGGCGTTCACCTTCCCGGTCGGCGGCGGCCAGGTCATCCAGGGCTGGGACCAGGGCCTGGAGGGCCAGACCGTCGGCAGCCGGGTCGAGCTGGTGATCCCCGCCTCGCTGGGCTACGGCGACAAGGGCCAGGGCGACATCCCGCCCGGTGCGACGCTGGTCTTCGTGGTGGACATCCTGGACGCCGGTCAGGGCTGATCCACTTTCGGGTGACAATGGTGCACGTGTGACCTTCGGGTCCGGCCGCGTGGCCGGTCCCCAACGGGCGGCGGGCGCCCGTACCGTGGTCCGGGACGAACGGACCGGGTGCGGGCGTCCGCCGCTTGGTCGTGACAGCAGAGCGAATGTGAGAAGAGGGACTGTGAGCGTCAACCTCAACGAGAAGCCCGAGATCGACTTCCCGATCGGCGACGCCCCGACGGAGCTGCAGATCCGCGACATCGTCGTGGGCGACGGCGCGGAGGCCAAGCCGGGCCAGAACGTCAGCGTCCGGTACGTCGGTGTGACCTTCGAGACCGGCGAGGAGTTCGACGCCAGCTGGAACCGGAGCCCCAACGAGTTCCGCTTCCCGCTGGGCGGCGGCCGGGTCATCAAGGGCTGGGACCAGGGCGTCGTCGGCATGAAGGTCGGCGGCCGCCGCGAGCTGACCATCCCGTCGCGTCTGGCGTACGGCGCCCAGTCGCCGACCTCGGCGATCCCGCCGCACTCGACCCTGATCTTCGTGGTCGACCTGCTGGCCGTCTGAGCCCGCTCGTGCCGTGGGCCGGACCCCTCCGGGGGCCCGGCCCACGGGCGTGTCCGGGGGCGTTCGGGGAGGCCGCTTTTGCCGTGCGTACCGCTACCGGTACGGTCGGTCCCGCCGGGTGGTGATCGCCCGGTTGGCGCACCCCGCGCGCGGCGCGGCACACCGGAAGGGTCAGCGATGGCGATCGCGAAGGCAGAGCGGCTGATGAATCTCGCCCTGTGCCTGATGAACACCAGACGTCCGCTCTCCAAGAAGGAGCTGCGGGAATCCATCGAGGCGTACCGCGAGGCCTGGCAGAACAGCAGCGAGGACGCCTTCAACCGGATGTTCGAGCGGGACAAGGACGACCTGCGCGAGCTCGGCCTGGTGATCGACGTGGACGAGAGCACCCTGGACGGCGAGCTCGGCTACCTGGCCCGCGCCGACCGCAACCGGCTGCCCGAGATCGCCCTGGACGCCGAGGAGGCGGCCGCGCTGACCCTGGCGGCCCGGGTCTGGCAGCAGGCCAAGATGTCCGGTGCGGCCAGTGGCGCCCTGCAGAAGCTGCGCGCGGCCGGGGTGCCGTTCGCCGAGGCCGAGGGCCGGACCGCCCTGGAGCCGCGCATCCCCGCCCGGGAGGCCGCGTTCGAGCCGCTGCTCACCGCCGCCCGGGACCGCCGTCCGGTCACCTTCGAGTACCGCAAGGCCGGCGCCGCCGCCGTCGAGCAGCGCAGCGTCGAGCCGTGGGCGCTGGAGTGCTGGCGCGGGCACTGGTACCTGGCCGGGTACGACCGCGACCGGGGCGACGCCCGGGTGTTCCGGCTCAGCCGGATCACCGGCCGGGTGAAGGCGAAGTCCGGGGCGTTCCTCGGCGCCGTGCCCGAGCACGTGGACGTCCGGGCCACCGTGGCGAAGTTCGCGGGCGAGGGGGCGACCGCCACCGCGACCGTCCGGGTCCGCCGGGGCGCCGGCTTCCCGCTGCGGACCAAGGCGCTGGGCAGCACCCGGGTGGACGAGCTGTGGGACGAGCTGGAGATCCCGTACGGCAACGGGCTCGGCGCGGACCTGGCCGAGTTCGGGCCGGACGTGCTGGTGCTCGGGCCGGAGGAGCTGCGGGCGGATGTGGTCGACCGGCTGCGGGCGGTCGCGGGTTTCGAAGGAGTGGGCGCGTGAGCAACGCCATCGACCAGACGCGACGGATGCTGTCGCTGGTCACCTACCTGCGCGAGCGGCCCGGGGCCGAGGTCGCCGAGGTGGCCCGGGCGTTCGGGATCAGCGAGCGCGAGCTGATCGCGGACCTCAACGTGCTGCCGATGTGCGGCACCAGCTTCCGCGGCGGCGACCTGCTCGACATCGACACCGACGGCGAGCGGATCTGGTGGCACAACGTCGACGACGTCGCCCAGCCGCTGCGGCTGGCCGCCGACGAGGCGACCGCGCTGCTGGTGGCCGCCCGCGCGGTGGCCGGACTGCCGGGCCTGCGGGCCGGGGACCGGGAGGCGCTCACCCGGGCCGTCGCCAAGATCGAGAACGCGGCGGGGGAGAGCGCCGAGGGCAGCGCCCGGGTCGGTGTGACCTTCGAGGCGGAGAGCCACGTCTTCGCCGACATCGACCGCGCGCTCAGCGAGGGCCGCCGGCTCTGGCTGCGCTACTACTCGCACGGGCGCGGCGGGATGACCGAGCGCGAGGTCGACCCGATCCGGCTGCTCACCGAGGGCCACACCTACCTCGAGGCCTGGTGCCGTACCTCCGAGGACCACCGGATGTTCCGGCTCGACCGGGTCGCCGAGATCCGCGTCCTGGACGTCCCGGCCGACCCGCCCCGGCGCGAGCCGCGGGACCTGAGCGGCGGGCTGGTCAACCCGGCGGCGGACGACCCCGAGGTGGTCGTCGAGGTCTCCTCCGGCGGCCGCTGGGTGGCCGAGTACTACACCCACGACCGGGCCGAGGAACTGCCCGACGGCGGGCTGCGGATCACCCTGCGCAGCGCCGACCCCTCCCAGCTGCGCCCGCTGGCGCTGCGGCTGGGCCGGGACGGCCGGATCGTCTCGCCGCCCGAGCTCGCCGAGCAGGCGCGCTCGGCCGCGCGGGAGGCGCTGGCCGCCTACGGGGAGGGGCGGGTCTGAGCGGTGGAACCCGGGACCAGATTCAAGGTGTACTGCTCCGAGTGCCGGGAGAAGGTGGAGCTCCCGGCCGAGGACTTCCGCCTGACCCTCGGTCGCACCCCGGCCCAGGCGCACTACAGCTTCGGCTGCCCGCGGTGCGGGGCGGCGGTGCGCAAGCCGGCCGGGGAGAAGATCGTCGAGGCGCTCACCGGGGCCGGGGTGCGCACCATGCGGCTCGTCCCGGCCGAGGGGTAGCACGCGTATAGGCTGGGGCGCATGTCCTGGATGCTCGTCGCCGCCGTCCTGCTCGCCACCGCGGGCCTGCTGGTCCTCGGGGTCCTCGCGATCCGGCTCTGGCTGGACGTGCGGGCGCTGGCCAAGGGCGTGGACGCGGCCTCGCGGGCGCTGGCCGCGGCGGCCGGGGACCTGGCGGACGCGGTGCCCGCCCAGGGCGCCCCGGCGGGGGAGCGGAGCGTCCCCGCCGCATAGCACGGTCGGGACCGCGGTGGTACGGGGGCTGCTGCGCGCGGGCGGGGGCGGGTTACGCTCTCAGTTGGCTCCTGAACCGTGTACCGGGGGCCGCTGTCCTGTTCGGGCGGCCGTCGTCGTGGCGTCATCCGCAGCGGTTACCATCCGCAGCGGACGGCCCGTCGGGCCGCCATGACTGAAGGTGGTCGCGCATGCGCATCTCGATGACCGCGATCGTGGTGATCGTGATCCTCGCCATCGTGCTGTTCGGAGCCAAGCGGCTGCCGGACCTGGCGCGCTCGCTGGGCAAGTCGATGCGGATCCTGAAGAGCGAGGCGCAGGCGATGCGCTCGGACGGCGAGTCCGAGCAGCCGGCCCGGCCCGCTCCCGCTCCGGCCCCGGTCGACGGTGCCGCGGTCGGGACCGTCCAGGCCGCTCCGGGCGCGTCGGCCACGGCCCGTCCGGTGACCGGGCCCGCCGCCGGGGCCTCCGCGCCCGACGGCGACCGCCCGCACTGAGCGCGGCGCACGTGAGGCACCTGACGCCCGCCGCGCACACCGTGTGCGCGGCGTTCGCGACCACGGAGGCCCGCCGACCGGCGGGCCCCGACGCACGAGTTGAGGACCGGGGTTGAGCAAGCTCTCCAAGGCGCCGAAGGCGTCAAAGGATCCTGAGGGGCGGATGGCCCTCGCCGACCACCTGAGGGAACTGCGCAACCGCGTGGTCAAGTCGGTCCTGGCGATCGTGCTGATCACCATCGTGGCGGCGGTCTACCACAAGCAGATCGAGGACTTCCTGCTGCAGCCGCTGCCGCGGTGCGAAACCCTGGAGCTGGCCAAGCACTACCACGGCAAGTGCGCCCAGGTCTCGAACATCGGTCTGACCGCCGGTTTCACCTGGATGCTGAAGGTGGCCCTGACGGCGGGCGTGGTCGGGACCGTGCCGATCTGGCTCTACCAGGTCTGGGCCTTCGTGGCGCCGGGCCTGCACAGGCACGAGAAGAAGTACACGGTCGTCTTCCTGATCTGCGGGACGCCGCTGTTCCTGGCCGGTGTGGCCGTGGCCATCCTGGTGCTGCCGACCACGGTCGACGTGCTGCTCTCGTTCACCCCGAACGACACCACGCCGATCCTGCCGCCCGAGGACTACTTCGACATCGCCACCCGGATGGTGCTGGTCTTCGGCCTGGCCTTCGAGTTCCCGCTGCTGCTGGTGATGCTGAACATGGTCGGCGTGGTCGGCGGCAAGCGGCTGCTGGGCTGGTGGCGCGGCATGGTCATGGGCATCACGGTGTTCGCGGCCTTCGCCACGCCGAGCGCCGACCCGCTGAGCATGCTGGCGCTGGCCGCGCCGATCTGGGCGCTGTACTTCATCGCGGTGGCGATCGCGATCTTCAACGACAAGCGCAAGGCGCGCCGCAACCCGGACTCCGGGCTGGACGACGAGGAGGCCTCGCACCTGGACCTCTCGGTGCAGCCGGTGGCCGGTGCGGAGTCCGTCCAGGCCTCGGCGGCTCCGGCGGCCGGTGCCTCGGTGCCGGCGTCCCGCCGCGAGGAGATGGACGACATCACGTGAGTCGGTAGGGCCTGAGGGAGCCCCGGTCCGCCGCTGCCGAGCGGTGGGCCGGGGCTTTCCGCTGGTCGGGGCGGTTCCGGGTTTCGGCGGGTGGTCTTGGCAGCTCGCATGGCATGTGACATATTACTGGCGTGCTGAAGACCGAGACACCTCCCCTGGACGTGGTCGTGGTCGGCGCCGGTGTGGTCGGCGCCGCCTGCGCCTACTACGCCGCCCGCGCCGGGCTCGCCGTCGCCGTCGTGGACCGCGGGCCCGTGGCCGGCGGCACCACCGGCGCGGGCGAGGGCAACCTGCTGGTCTCCGACAAGGAGCCCGGCCCCGAACTCGACCTCGCCCTGCTCAGCACCCGGCTCTGGCGCGACCTCGCCGAGCGGCTCGGCCCGGCGATCGAGTACGAGCCCAAGGGCGGCGTGGTGGTGGCTTCCACCGCCGCCGGGCAGGACGCGCTGCGGGCCTTCGCCGACGGGCAGCGGGCCGTCGGGGTCGAGGCCGAGGAGGTGCCCGGCGAGCGGCTGCGCGAACTGGAGCCGCACCTGGCCGAGGGCCTGGCCGGCGGCTTCCACTACCCGCAGGACGCCCAGGTCCAGCCCGCCCTCGCCGCCGCCCACCTGCTGCGCGAGGCCCGCCGGATGGGCGCCGAGCTGATCACCGGGGAGAGCGTCACCGCCGTCGACCGGGGCCCGGACGGCGCCGTGCGCGGCGTACGGACCGACCGGCGGCACCTGGCCGCCCCCGCCGTGGTGAACGCGGCCGGCACCTGGGGCGGCGAGGTGGCCGCGCTGGCCGGGGTGCACCTGCCGGTGCTGCCCCGGCGCGGCTTCGTGCTGGTCACCGAGCCGCTGCCGCGGGTCGTGCGGCACAAGGTCTACGCCGCCGACTACGTGGCCAACGTGGCCAGCGGGTCGGCCGGGCTGGAGACCTCCGCCGTGATCGAGGGCACCCCGGGCGGGCCGGTGCTGATCGGCGCCAGCCGTGAGCGGGTCGGCTTCGACCGCACGCTCTCCCAGGAGGTGCTGAGCCGGCTCGCCGCCCAGGCCGCCGCCCTCTTCCCGGTGCTCGCCGACGTCACCGTGCTGCGCGCCTACCGGGGCTTCCGCCCGTACCTGCCGGACCACCTGCCGGCCATCGGCGCGGACCCCCGGGTGCCCGGGCTGTACCACGCCTGCGGGCACGAGGGGGCCGGCATCGGGCTGGCCCCGGCGACCGGGCTGCTGATCAGCGAGCAGCTCACCGGCAAGCAGCCGGAGCTGGACCTCGCGCCGTTCCGGGCGGACCGCTTCCCGGCCGAGTGACGGCGTGACGGCCCGGACGCCTGCGACCGAGGCCTGTGTGAGATTCCTTCCTGGACCCGTGAGATTGGAGAGGCCGCCGATGCGCCGCCGCACCCCCGCCGGGCTGGTCGAGGCCGAGCCCGGGCCCGCCCACCACATCGAGTTCGACGGGCGGCCCGTCCCCGCGCTGCCCGGGCAGTCGATCGCCGCCGCGCTCTGGGCCGACGGCGTGCTCGCCTGGCGCACCACCCGGGTCGGCGGGAAGCCGCGCGGGGCGTTCTGCGGGATCGGCGCCTGCTTCGACTGCCTGGCCACCGTGGACGGCCGCCCCAACCAGCGCACCTGCCTGCTCCCCGCCGAGCCCGGCACCACCGTCACCACCCAGGAGGGCCACGGCCGTGCCGACCTCGCCGTCTGAACCCCTCGACGCCCCGCCGTACGACCTCGTGGTGGTCGGCGCCGGCCCGGCCGGGCTGGCCGCCGCCGTCACCGCCGCCGACCTCGGGCTGCGCTGCGCCCTGCTGGACGGCGGGCAGAGCACCGGCGGGCAGTACTACCGCCACCCGGCGCCCGGCCTCGGCGCGGCCCGGCCGGACCGGCTGCACCACCACTGGTCCGCCTACACCGGGCTGGCCGACCGGCTCGACGCGCACGGGCGCGCCGGGCGGGCAGCCTTCCTGGCCGGGCACCAGGTCTGGGCGCTGGAGCGCACCGGGGACGGCTTCGCGGTGCACGTCACCCGCGGACCGGAGAGCACCGACCGGGCCACCGTCCGGACCCGGTCGGTGCTGCTCGCCACCGGCGCGTACGAGCGGCAGCTGCCGTTCCCCGGCTGGACCCTGCCCGGGGTGGTCACCGCGGGCGGCGCCCAGGCCATGCTCAAGGCCGGCCTGGTGCTGCCCGGGAAGCGGATCGTGGTGGCCGGCAGCGGCCCGCTGCTGCTCGCGGCGGCCTCCTCGCTGGTCACCGCCGGGGCCGAGGTGCCCGCCGTGGTCGAGGCCACCGCCTACCTCGGGTACGCGCGGCGCCCCGGCGTGCTGGCGGCCGTCCCCGGCAAGCTGGTCGAGGGCGCCGGGCACGGCGGTGCGCTGCTGCGGCACGGCGTACGGCTGCGCCCGCGCAGCGCGGTGGTCGAGGCGCACGGGACGGACCGGGTCACCGGCGTCACGGTGGCCCGGCTGGACGCCGACTGGCGGCCGGTGCCCGGCACCGGGCGGCGGATCGACTGCGACGCGCTCGCCGTCGGCCACGGCCTGCTGCCGCAGATCGACCTGGCCACCGAGCTCGGCGCGCGGACCGTGACCGGGCCGGACGGCGCGGTCGCGCTGGAGGTCGACGCCCGGCTGCGCACCAGCGTGCCCGGCCTCTGGTCGGCGGGGGAGACCAACGGCGTCGGCGGCGCGGACCTCGCGCTCGCCGAGGGCGAGCTGGCCGCGCACGCGGTGGCCGGGGAGCGGCCCGCGGCCGCGCTGCTGCGCCGCCGCTCCCGGCTGCGGGCCTTCGCCGACCTGATGGCCGCCGCGCACCGGCCGGGCCCCGGCTGGACCGGCTGGCTGCGTCCGGACACCGACGTCTGCCGGTGCGAGGAGGTGCCGGTGGCGGCGATCCGGGAGGCCGTCGAGGACCTGGGCGCGGGCGATCCGCGCACCGTGAAGCTGCTCACCCGGGCCGGAATGGGCTGGTGCCAGGGCCGGATGTGCGGTCCGGCCGTGGCCTGCCTGGCCGGCCCGGGTGAGCCGGGGCCGGACCGGCGGCCGCTGGGCTGCCCGGTGCCGCTCTCCCAGCTGGCGGCGGGGCCGAACCCGGAGGCGTAGGGCGTGCCCGACCGCTCGCGTCGGGCGGGAACGGTCGGGCACGCCCCCGGGGTCCGTCGTCGAAGGACGGGCCGGGGACCTTGTCTCCGGCCCGTCCACTCTAGTAAAATGTCACACCTCATCAAGGAGCTCATGTGTCCATCACCCAGCACGACAGCACCCGTCCCTGGCGCGGCATCATGGTCGCCACCACGCTTCCGCTGCGCCCGGACCACTCCGTCGACTACGACGCCTACGCCGAGCACGTCCGCTGGCTGATCGACTCGGGCTGCGAGGGCGTCGTCCCCAACGGCTCGCTGGGCGAGTACCAGACGCTCACCGCCGAGGAGCGCGCCAAGGTCGTCGAGGTCGCCATCGAGGCGGCCGGCGACGGCTCCCGGGTGATGCCCGGCGTGGCCGCCTACGGCAGCGCCGAGTCCCGCCGCTGGGCCGAGCAGGCCGCCGAGGCCGGCGCCGGCTCCGTCCTGCTGCTGCCGCCGAACGCCTACCGGGCCGACCACGCCTCGGTGCGCGCCCACTACGCCGAGGTCGCCAAGGCCGGGCTGCCGATCGTGGCGTACAACAACCCCATCGACACCAAGGTCGACCTCGTCCCCGCGCTGCTCGCCCAGCTGCACGCCGAGGGCTCGATCGTCGCGGTCAAGGAGTTCAGCGGCGACGTCCGCCGGGCGTACGAGATCGCCGAGCTGGCCCCCGGGCTGGACCTGCTGATCGGCGCCGACGACGTGCTGCTGGAGCTGGCGCTCGCGGGCGCGGTCGGCTGGATCGCCGGCTACCCGAACGCCCTGCCGGCCGCCTCGGTCGCGCTCTACGACGCCGCCGTCTCCAAGGACCTGGAGAACGCGCTGCCGCTGTACAAGTCGCTGCACTCGCTGCTGCGCTGGGACTCCAAGACCGAGTTCGTCCAGGCCATCAAGCTCTCCATGGACATCGCCGGGCGCCCCGGCGGCCCGGTGCGCGCCCCGCGCCTGCCGCTCGTCCCGGAGATCGAGGAGGCCGTCCGCGCGGCCACCGAGAAGGCGCTGGCCGACGGCCTGGTCTGACACCGGCGCGATCCCGGGCCTCCGGGCCGGCTGCGGCGGCAGTCGGCCCGGCCTACCCACCAACCATCCGAACCTGTACGGGAGTTGTGACCCATGCGCAGCCGTCACGTGTTCCACGCCGTCGACTCGCACACCGAGGGCATGCCGACCCGGGTGATCACCGGCGGCTTCGGCGTCATCCCCGGCGCCACCATGGCCGAGCGCCGGGTGCACTTCCAGGAGCACCTGGACCACTTCCGCACCCTGCTGATGTACGAGCCCCGCGGCCACGCCGCGATGAGCGGCGCGATCCTCCAGCCGCCGACCCGGCCGGACGCCGACTTCGGCGTGCTCTACATCGAGGTCTCCGGACTGCTGCCGATGTGCGGGCACGGCACCATCGGGGTCGCCACCGTACTGGTCGAGACCGGGATGGTCCCGGTGGTCGAGCCGGTCACCACCGTACGGCTGGACACCCCGGCCGGACTCGTGGTCGCCGAGGTGAAGGTCGAGGACGGCGCCGCCAAGGCGGTGACCATCCGCAACGTGCCCTCCTACTCCGTCGCCCTGGACCGCAAGGTCGAGGTGCCCGGCTACGGCACGGTGACCTACGACCTCGCGTACGGCGGCAACTACTACGCCATCCTGCCGCTCGCCGAGTTCGGGCTGCCCTTCGAGCGCGAGCGCAAGCAGGAGATCCTGGACGCCGGCCTGGCCATGATGGACGCGATCAACGCGGGCCCGGACCGGCCGGTGCACCCGGAGAACCCGTCCATCCACAGCTGCCACCACGTCCAGCTGCTCGCCCCCGGCTCCACCGCCGAGCACTCCCGGCACGCGATGGCCATCCACCCCGGCTGGTTCGACCGCTCGCCCTGCGGCACCGGCACCTCGGCGCGGATGGCCCAGCTGCACGCGCGCGGCGAACTGCCGCTCGGGCGGGACTTCCGCAACGACTCCTTCATCGGGACCACCTTCACCGGGCGGCTGGTCGAGGAGACCGAGGTGGCCGGGCTGCCCGCGGTGGTGCCCACCGTCACCGGGCGGGCCTGGGTCACCGGCACCGCCCAGTACTTCCTCGACCCGAGCGACCCGTTCCCGGCGGGCTTCCTGCTCTGACCCCTCCTTCCTCCTTCGTCCCCGTACCTCCCCCCGAAGGGCTGCTGGCCGTGACCATCACCTCGTACAACCCCGCCGACCCCGACGACCTCGTGGTCGCCGTCGAGGAGCCCGGCGCCGAGGCCGTGCGGGCCGCCGTCGGGCGGGCCCGGGCGGCGCAGGGCGACTGGCTCGCCGCCGGGGCGGGCGCCCGGTCGGCGGCGCTCGGCCGGATCGCGGACGCCGTGGAGGCGCACGCCCACGAGCTGGCCGCGCTGATCGTGCGCGAGGTCGGCAAGCCGCTGGCCGAGGCGCTCGGCGAGGTCGCCCGCACGGCGGCGATCTGGCGCTACTACGCGCAGGCGCCGTACACGCCCTCCGGGGCGGTGCACGAGACCGCCGCCGGCCCCGGGCTGCTGTTCACCCGCCGCCGCCCGTACGGGGTCGCCGGGCTGATCGCGCCGTGGAACTTCCCGCTGGCGATCCCGACCTGGAAGGCCGCGCCGGCCCTCGCCGTCGGCAACGCGGTGGTGCTCAAGCCGGCCCCCGAGGCGACGGCCTGCGCGCTGCGGCTGGCGGAGCTGGCCGGGCTGCCCGAGGACGTGTTCACGGTGCTGCCCGGCGGGGCGGAGGAGGGCGCGGCGCTGGTCGACGCCGCGGACGTGGTCTCCTTCACCGGCTCGACCGGCGTCGGCCGGGCCGTGGTGCGGGCCGCGACCGACCGCGGGGTGCCGGTGCAGGCCGAACTCGGCGGGCTGAACGCCGCGCTGGTGCTGCCGGACGCCGACATCGCGCAGGCCGCCGGGCACATCGCCGCGGCCATCGCCGGGTACGCCGGGCAGAAGTGCACCGCCACCAGCCGGGTGATCGCGGTCGGCGCCGCGTACGAGCCGCTGCGCGAGGCGCTGGTCAAGGCGCTGGCGGCGGTCGACGACGCGGTCTGCGGGCCGGTGATCAACGCCGGTGCGCGGGAGCGGCTGACCGGGGCCGTCTCCTCGGCCGTCGAGGCCGGGGCGAGCGTGCTCACCGGCGGCGGGGTGCCCGAGCGGACCGGCTGGTACGTCGAGCCGACCCTGCTCGCCGAGGTGCCGGCCGAACACCCGCTGGCCCGCGAGGAGTTCTTCGGCCCGATCGCGGTGCTGCACGCCGCGGCCGACCTGGACGAGGCCATCGCGCTCGCCAACGACACCCCGCACAGCCTCTCCACCTCGGTGCACACCCGCAGCCTGGACGTGGCGCTGGCCGCCGCCGACCGGCTGGACGCGGGCATGATCCGGGTCAACGCCCCGTCCAGCGGCGTCGACTTCCACCTGCCCTTCGGCGGGGCCAAGGGCGCGAGCCACGGCGACCGCGAACAGGGCCAGGCCGCCCTGGACTTCTACACCGTCAGCCGGACCGTCAGCGTGCTGCCGGGCGGAGGTGCGCTCTGATGTTCGTACGGACGGTCGACTACCACACGGCCGGCGAGCCGTTCCGGATCGTGCTGGACGGCGTGCCCCCGATCCCCGGCGACACCGTCGCCGAGCGCCGGGCCATCGCGCTCGGCGCGGGCGGCAGCGCGACCGCGCCCCGGCCCAGCGCGCTGGACGAGGTCCGGCAGCTGCTCAGCCGGGAACCGCGCGGCCACGCCGGGATGTACGGCGGCTTCCTGGTCCCGCCGGACGATGACGAGGCGCACCTGGGTGTGCTGTTCTGGCACAAGGACGGCTACTCCACCGCCTGCGGACACGGCACCATCGCGCTCGGCGCCTGGGCGGTGGACTCCGGACTGGTGGCCGCCCCCGCGGACGGCGTGGCGCGGGTGCGGATCGACGTGCCGTCCGGCCGGGTCACCGCCCTGGTGCACCGCTCCGGCGGGCGGACCACCGGGGTGACCTTCCGCAACGTGCCCAGCCGGGTCACCGCGCTGAAGCTCCCGGTGGAGACCTCGCGCGGCACCGTGGAGGTCGCCGTGGCGCACTCCGGCGCCTGCTACGCCTCGGTGCCCGCGGCCGCCCTCGGGCTCGCCGTGGAGAAGCAGCAGCTGCCCGAACTCACCGCCGTGGGGCGGGAGATCAGGGCCGCGCTGGCCGGCTCGGAGGCGGTCGCGCACCCGACGGACGCCCGGCTGTCGGGCGTCTACGGGGTCATCCTCCACGACGAACTCCCCCCGGTGGACGGGGTGCTGAACCAGCGCAACGTCACCGTCTTCGCGGACGGCCAGATCGACCGTTCGCCCTGCGGCTCCGGCACCTCCGCCCGGCTCGCGGTGCTCGCCGCCGAGGGGCGGCTGGCCCCGGGCGAGCCGCTGCGGCACGAGTCGATCATCGGGACGGTCTTCAGCGGGCAGGTCCTCCCGGGCGGCGACCCGCAGGGCGAGGGCGTGGTCACCGAGGTCGGCGGGACGGCCTTCCGCACCGGCGAGCACGGCTTCGTGCTGGAGCCGGACGACGACCTGGGAGCGGGGTTCCTGCTGTGACCACCGTGCGTGCGACCGAAGCCGTGAAGCCAACCGAAGTGCCCGGCGCGGCGGTTGTGCCGCTCCAGTACGCCGTGCCGGGCACCGGCGGGGTCGGGCCCGCCGGGGCGGTGGGGGCGATCGAGCGGGTGCTGCTGGACGGGTTCGACCCGGAGGCGGCACCCGCCCGGTCGGCCGTACCGGTGCCCGCCGGCGAACTGCTGATGATGCCGGCCGCCGCCGGGCCGTACGCCGGCGTGAAGATCGCCGGGGTCGCGCCCGCCAACCCGTCGGCCGGACTGCCCCGGATCACCGGCAGCTACCTGCTGCTGGACGGGCCCACCCTCCAGCCGCTCGCCCTGCTGGACGGCGCCGCGCTCACCGCGCTGCGCACGCCCGCCGTCACCGCGGCCGCGCTGCGGCGGCTGGCCGTGCCGGAGGCCGAGCACCTGGTGTTGTTCGGCTCCGGGCCGCAGGCGTACGGGCACCTGGACGCCCTGCTCGCCGTCCGGCCGCTGCGCCGGCTCACCGTGGTGGCGCGCAACGCCGAACGGGCCGGGGCGCTGGCCGATTACGGGCGGAAGCTCGGGCTGGCGGCCGAGGTCGGCGACCCGCGCGCGGTCCGCGAGGCGGACCTGGTGGTCTGCTGCACCACCGCGCGCACCCCGCTGTTCGACGGCGCCCTGGTGCCCGCCCACGCGGCGGTGGCGGCGGTCGGCTCGCACGAGCCGGACGCCCGGGAGGTGGACGAACTGCTCGTCCAGCGCGCCGAGTTGTACGTCGAGGCGCGTACCGTCGCGGAGCGCGAGGCCGGGGACCTGCTGATGGCGGGCGTGGCCGGGCGGCAGCTGTGGAACCTCGCCGAACTGGTGCGCGGCGACGCGCTGGTGCCCGACGGGCGGCCGCGGTTCTTCAAGAGCGTCGGGATGGCCTGGCAGGACCTGGCCGTCGCGGCGGAGGTGTACCGGGCCGCGTCCTAGGGCGTGTCTTCAAACTCGCGTCTGCGGGGCGACGCCGGGGCACGCACCTCGCCGCGTTGTCGTCGGTCGCCAATGCTCCGCAGTGGCTCCCTCCTCCGCCTTGC
>NZ_JBSFJC010000048.1:0-59936 GCF_053597855.1 Kitasatospora sp. NPDC001225 | reverse complement strand
CGTGACGGGTTATTTTCAGACTGCCAACGATCTGAACGCCCCACCTCCAGGGTTGGCAGTCTGAAAATCATCCAGCCCCCGGAGCGACCACCCCCGGAGCCACCCCCGGCCCCCACCCTCCCGAAAGCCCACCCCCCCACCCCAACCCCCGTAAGCCCCGCATAAGCCCAGCTCAGCCCAGGTGGTGACCCTCTTCACAGCCCCCCTCCCAGCAGACCGTTCCACATTCAACCTGTGGCACACTCGGATGCCATGAACACCAGCCCGGTCACCAGAACGCTCCGCGCAGCGGTCTTCGCCGCGCTGGTCGTGCTGCTCGCCGGGCTCGGCCAGGTCCTGGTCACCGGCCGCACCCTCCCCGTCGGCCCGATGCTGCTCGCCTCGGCCGCCGTCTTCGCCGCGGCCTTCGCCCTGGCCGGCCGCGAACGCGGCTTCCCGGCGGTCGCGGCGGTGTTCCTGCCGCTGGAGCTGGCCGCCGGCGCCCTCTTCGACCTCGCCCAGAGCACCTGTCCCTCGCTGCCGCCAGGCACCGGACACGGCCTCCAGCCGCTGCTCTGCGGCGGCGGCTCGCTCGGCGGTTTCCTGCTCGGCCACGGCGTCTCCGCCCAGACCGGCCTGCTGCTGCTCCTCCTGCTGCACACGGTGATCGCGCTGGCCGGCGCCTTCTGGCTGAGCCGCGCGGACGCCGCGCTCTGCTGCCTGGCCGGGGCCGTCCGGATGCTGGGCGAGTTCCTGCACCGCCACCTGCCGGCCGCCGCCCGCTGGCTGCGGCTGCTGGTCGCGCCGCTGCCGGCCCGTCCGCCGGCCCGGGTGCCGTTCCCCCGGGCCAGCCGCGTGCTGGTCCCCGCCGAGGACGTCGTCGTCCGTCCGGCCGTCCGGCGCGGTCCGCCGGTGTTCGCCCTGGCCGTCTGAGCCACGGGCTTCCCCGCCCGCTCAGTCGGCTGTTCTCTCCTCCCGCGCTGGCCCCGACCGGCCGCGCCGCCCCGTACGCCCGAGAGCACAGGACGACACCCCATGAGCAACACCCGCAAGACCGACAAGAAGGCCTCCGCCACCGACCGCATGCGCGTCGCCCGCGCCCAGGCCGAGCGCTCCGACCGGATCCGCCGCCGGGTGGTGGTCGGCGGCGCCTCCGCCGCCGTGCTCGCCCTGGTGGCGGGTGTGGCCTTCGCCGTCGGCGGCTCCTCCGGCTCCGGTTCGAACGCCGCGAACGGCCCGCTGGTCGTGCCGGCCAACGCGAGCGGTACCAACGGCACCGTGATCACCTACGGCAAGGCCGACGCCCCGCACACCCTGGACGTCTACGAGGACTTCCGCTGCCCGTTCTGCGAGCAGCTGGAGACCACCACCGGCAAGGCGATCCAGCAGCTCGCCGACGACGGCACGTACAAGGTCGACTACCACCTGGCGACGTTCCTGGACAACAACCTGGGCGGCAAGGGTTCGCGCACCGCGCTGGCCGCGGCCGGCGCCGCGCTGAACGAGGGCGTGGACAAGTTCAAGGCGTTCCACGACGTGCTGTACGCCAACCAGCCGGACGAGCGCAGCGACGCCTTCGGCGACGTCAACCACATCCTGGACCTGGCCGGCCAGGTGCCCGGGCTGAAGACCGACGCCTTCGTCAAGGCCGTCCAGGACGGCACGTACGCGCCGTGGGCGGCCAAGGTCAACGAGGAGTTCAACAAGAGCGACGTCACCGGCACCCCGACCGTCAAGCTGGACGGCAAGAAGCTGGACGTCCTGAACAACGGCAAGGCCGTCTCCCCCGAGCAGTTCACCGCGATGGTCAAGCAGGTGACCGGGTGACGGCCGGCGCCCCCGCCGGGCGGCCCGGGTACGGCGCGAGCCGCCCGTTCGCCTGGCTGCTGCTGATCGGCGGCGCCGTCGGCCTGTTCGCCTCGACGGTCCTCACCCTGGACAAGATCCGGCTGCTGGAGGACCCGTCCTACGTCCCCAGCTGCAACATCAACCCGATCATCAGCTGCGGTTCGATCATGCGCAGCGACCAGGCGGAGGCCTTCGGCTTCCCCAACTCGCTGATCGGGCTGGTCGCCTTCGGGGTGGTGATCGCGGTCGGTGCCGGGCTGCTGTCCGGGGCGGCGTTCCGGCGCTGGTTCTGGCTCGGCCTGCAGGCCGGGACGGTGTTCGGCATCGGCTTCGTGACCTGGCTGATGTACCAGGCGCTGTACCGGATCGGCGCGCTCTGCCCGTACTGCATGGTGGTGTGGGCCGCGGTGATCCCGCTGTTCTGGTACACCACGCTGCACAACCTGCGCTCGGGCGTGATCCCGGTGGGCCCGCGGCTGCGGGTGGCCGTCCGGGAGGCGGCCCGCTACCACTGGGTCGTCCCGGCGCTGTGGTACGCGGTGATCGCGCTGCTGGTCCTCAACCGGTTCTGGTACTACTGGAGCACCCTGCTCTGACCCCGTCCGCCGCCCCCGCCCGCGCGGGGGCGGCGGACCGGCAGGTCAGAAGGCGTACGCGGCGACCTCGGCGAGGAGTTCGGCGCGGCGCTCCTCGCTGATGAAGGAGGCGCGGAAGGAGTTGGCGGCCAGCCGGCGCAGGGTCTCCTGGTCGAGGGCGAGGGCCTCGCGCACGGCGCGGAAGTTGTCCTCCACGTAGCCGCCGAAGTACGCCGGGTCGTCGGAGTTGACGGTGACCAGCAGGCCGGCGTCCAGCATCTCGCGCAGCGGGTGGTCGGCGAGGGTGTCGATGCAGCGCAGCCGGACGTTGGAGAGCGGGCAGAGGGTCAGCGGGACCTGCTCGCGCACCAGGCGGGCGACCAGCTCGCCGTCCTCCAGGCAGCGCAGCCCGTGGTCGATCCGCTCCACGCCGAGGACGTCCAGCGCCTCGGTGATGTACGCGGCCGGGCCCTCCTCGCCCGCGTGGGCGACCCGGCGCAGCCCGGCCTCGGCGGCCCGGCGGTACACCTCGCGGAACTTGACCGGCGGGTGGCCGACCTCGGCGGAGTCCAGGCCGATGCCGGCGATCCGGCCGAAGTACGGGCGGGCGGCCTCGAAGGTCTCCAGCGCGGACTCGGCGGACTCGTCCCGCAGGAAGCACATGATCAGCTGCGTGCTGATGCCGTACCGCTCCTCGGCGCGCTCCAGCGCCCGGGTCAGCCCGTCGACCACCACGCCCAGCGGCACCCCGCGCGCGGTGTGCGCCTGCGGGTCGAAGAAGATCTCCGCGTGGCGGACGCCCTGCTCGGCGGCCCGGGCCAGGTAGGCGTCGGCGAGGTCGGCGAAGTCGTCCTCGGTGCGCAGCACGGCCATCAGCGCGTAGTAGAGGTCCAGGAAGGACTGGAGGTCGCTGAAGGAGTACGCCTCGCGCAGCGCCTCGGTGTCGGCGTACGGCAGCTCGACACCGTTGCGGGCGGCGAGCTCGAAGGCGAGTTCGGGCTCCAGGGTGCCTTCGATGTGCAGGTGGAGTTCGGCCTTGGGAAGCGGCATGTGGGTGTCCGAGCGCTAGCGGGGTGGTCCTGAACGTGTACGGAAGGATTCATCCTATGATCCGCGCCGACGGACCGGGTGCAGCGGCGGCGGACGGCGGGCACCCTGGAGGAGGGGACTTCCGCCGAGGAGGCACCGAGATGCGGCACGCCGAAGACCCGCACATCCGGCCCGCGGGCATCTCCGCGCACGCCCTGGGCAACGACACGCTGCTGCACGAGCTGGAGCAGCTGCACCGCACGCGGCACGAGACGTTCCTGTACGGCTCGGAGGAGGCGCTGAAGCGGCACACGCTGCGCACCGGGGAGCTGGAGGCCGAGTACCTGCACCGCTTCCCGAGCCGGCAGGTCACCGCCGCGCGGACCAGGGCCGGGGCCCGCGCCCGGGAGGCGGCGGCCCGGGTGGAGTCGCTGCCGGAGTGACGGGGCTGGCCGCGCGCCCGCCGGGACACGCCGGGCGCGCGGTGGCGTGCCCGGAGGCGGGCGGTCGGGGAGGGTGTGAGGGCAGACGCACCGGACCGTGACCCCACCTGGGAGCCCCGCATGCCCATCGCCAGCGTCAACCCCGCGACCGGCGAGACCGTCCAGACCTTCGAGCCGCTCGACGCGGCCGGCATCGAGCGGCGGCTGGCCCGCGCCGAGGCCGCCTTCCACAGCTACCGCGGCACCCCGTTCGCCGCCCGCGCCGAACTGATGCGCCGCGCCGCCGACCTGCTGGACCGGGAGCTGGAGGCGGTCGCCCGCACCATGACCGAGGAGATGGGCAAGCCTCTCGCCGCCTCCCGCGCCGAGGTCGCCAAGTGCGGGAAGGCGATGCGCTGGTACGCGGACCACGCCGAGGAGCTGCTCGCCGACGAGCACCCGGCCCCGGCCGACGTCGCCGACTCCGGTGCCTCCCGGGCCTATGTCCGCTACCGTCCGCTTGGTCCGGTTCTTGCCGTCATGCCCTGGAACTTTCCGCTCTGGCAGGTCCTCCGGTTCGCCGCGCCGGCCCTGATGGCGGGCAACGTCGGCCTGCTCAAGCACGCGTCGAACGTGCCGCGCACCGCGCTGGCGATCGAGGAGCTGTTCCAGCGGGCCGGGTTCCCGGAGGGCTGCTTCCAGACCCTGTTGATCGGCTCGGGCGCGGTGGAGGGCGTGATCCGGGACCGCCGGGTCGTCGCCGTCACCCTCACCGGCAGCGAGCCGGCCGGGCGGGCGGTCGCGGCCACCGCGGCGGACGAGGTGAAGAAGGCCGTCCTGGAGCTGGGCGGCAGCGACCCGTTCGTCGTGCTGCCGAGCGCCGACCTGGACGCGGCGGTGCGCACCGCCGTCCGGGCCCGGGTGCAGAACAACGGCCAGTCCTGCATCGCCGCCAAGCGCTTCATCGTGCACACCGACGTGTACGACCGCTTCACCGCCGCCTTCACCGCGGCGATGGGCGCGCTGAAGGTCGGCGACCCGATGGACGAGTCCACCGACGTCGGCCCGCTGGCCAGCCGCCAGGGCCGGGACGACCTGGAGGAACTGGTCGAGGACGCCCGGGTGCACGGCGCCCGGGTGGAGTGCGGCGGCGGGCGCCCGGAGGGCTGGGACACCGGCTGGTTCTACGAGCCGACGGTGCTGACGGGCATCACCCCGGCGATGCGGATCCACCTGGAGGAGACCTTCGGCCCGGTCGCCACCGTCTACCGGGTGGCCGACCTGGACGAGGCGGTGGCGGTCGCCAACGACACCCCGTTCGGGCTGAGCGCCAACGTCTGGACCACCGACGAGGCCGAGCGGGAGCGCTTCGTCCGGGACATCCAGGCCGGCGGGGTGTTCTTCAACGGGATGACGGCCTCCCACCCGGCGCTGCCGTTCGGCGGCGTCAAGCGCTCCGGGTTCGGGCGGGAGCTGTCCGGGCACGGGATCCGGGAGTTCTGCAACGTCACCACGGTGTGGATCGGCTGAGCCCTCCCGGGCCCGCGCCCCTCCGGCCCCGCGCCCGTCCCGACCGGGTCAGGACGCCATCCGGTGCCGACCCGGCCCCGGGGTCATCCAGCGGGCGACCACGCCGCCCATCGCGATGAGCGTCAGGCCCCAGAAGACCGCCATCGGCACCAGCACGGGCAGCAGGCTCACCTGGACCGCGACCATGCAGAGGCCGATCGAGAGCGCGATCATGAACGTCACCACGGTGGGGCTGAGGCTGAGCAGCCAGTGCCAGACGCGGTGCCCGAAGCCCCGGGCCCTGCGGGTCGCGGGGTCGGCCTCGGCCCGGGCGTCGAGTTCGGCGTCGAGTTCCTTGTAGGTCAGCAGGTCCATCGGGATCGCCTCCAGTGCTGGACGGCTGGACGGGAGGGGTGCCTGGCCCCGGTGGGGTCAGGAGGCCTTGCGGGGAGCCGAGGGCTTCCGGGTGGTGGTCTTCTTCGCCGCCGGGCTCCTCGCGGAGGTCTTCCCGGCGGACTTCTCGGAGGCGGCCGTCTCGGAGGGGGCCTTCCCGGAGGCTGCTGCCTTCGAGGCGCTCCGCTTCACCGGGGCGCGCTTGCGCGGCGCGGGCTCCGCCTCCTCCGGGGCGGCCTCCCCGGCCCCGCCGCCCCGCCCGCCCCTGGCCTGCTTGAGGCTGCTGCGCAGCGCCTCCATCAGGTCGATCACGTTGTCCGGAGCCTCGCCCGGCTCCTCCTCGTGCGGGACCTCGACGCCCTCCAGCCGCGCGGTGATCACCTGCTGCAGCGCCTGCTGGTAGTCGTCGTGCAGCTGGGACAGGTCGAAGTCCTCGGAGAGGGTGTCCATCAGCGACCGCGCCATCTTGAGCTCCTGCGGCCGGACGGCGACGTCGCCCTCGGGCGCGATGCCGGCGGCCGGGCGGACCTCGTCGGGCCAGATGCAGGTCTGCAGCACCAGGGTGTTGTCGTGCACCCGCAGCACCGCGGGCGACTCCCGGGTGCGCAGCGCGATCTTGGTGACGGCGATCTGCCCGGAGTCGGTGAGCGCGTCGCGCAGCAGCGCGTACGGCTTGGCGGCGGCCTTGTCGGCGACGCCCACGTAGTAGGCCTTGGAGAACATCAGCGGGTCGATCTCGCCCTCGTCCACGAAGGCCAGCACGTCGATGATCTTCTTGCTGGGCAGCGGCAGGTCGGCGAGGTCCTCGTCGGAGAGCGTGACGGTCCGCCCGTCGGGGGACTCGTACCCCTTGGCGATCTCCGCGTACGGGACCTCCTTCTCCTCCCGCTCGCAGTACCGCTTCATCCGCACCCGGCCGCCGTCCTTGGCGTGCACCTGGTGCAGCGGGACGTCGTGCTCCTGGGTCGCGGAGTACAGGTGGACGGGGATGCTGACCAGCCCGAAGCTGATCGTCCCCTTCCAGGTGGTCTGCATGGGGTCGCTCCTGACCGGCGCCGGGAGCCGGCCGGCACCGAGAACGCTCGGGATGCTCCTACGGCATGTCCCGAGAGTCCCACTGTGCTCTGGTTTGCCCCGATCGTCCACAGCGCGTCGACAATGGGCCGAGGAGGTCGACGCGGATGGGCATCCGGAGCCGAGGACACCAGCGGGGCCGGCGGGACCAGCGGGAACGCGACCAGGCGCCGCCGCCGGAGCGGTACGGCTACCTGGTGACGTACGCGGTGCGGGGCGAGCCCGGCGCACGGCGCGCGGAAGTCACGGTGCTGCCCGGATACTCGCAGGAGGACGACATCCCCCGGATCCTCGCCGCCCGGCTCACCGGGCGGCCGGCGGACGAGGCGTCGATCACCGTCCTCGACGTGCGGCCGATCTGACCGGCCACCCGCGGGCGATTTGAGCCCCAACAGAGCTTGGCGACCTTTCCGAATGCTGACGATGCGTCAGATTTGAGGTTTCCATGCCACCTTTCCACCCACCCCGACCAGGCCTTTTCCGTCCGTTGAGCGAACAGTTACCAAAGGATTGTTCCGATACTCGGGCGTAGAAGTTAGGTTGCGACGCAATGCGCGGGTCAGTCCCCCACCCTCGGCGCGACGAGCCGAGGGACACGCCGCGCGGGAAAGGCACAGGGCACCCAGATGAGTGCGGACACCACCAAGCCCCCGGCCACGGCCACCAAGCTCCCCCACCAGACCGGGCCGATCGGCCACGGCGGCGACGGCCACCTGAAGGCCGGACTCAAGAACCGCCACCTGTCGATGATCGCCATCGGCGGCGTGATCGGCGCCGGCCTGTTCGTCGGCTCCGGCGCGGGCATCGCGACCACCGGCCCGGGCATCCTGCTCTCCTACGCCATGGCCGGCGTGCTGGTCGTCCTGGTGATGCGGATGCTCGGCGAGATGGCCGCGGCCGACCCGCAGAGCGGCTCGTTCTCGGCGTACGCGGACCGGGCGCTCGGCCGCTGGGCCGGGTTCAGCATCGGCTGGCTGTACTGGTTCTTCTGGGTGGTGGTGCTCGCGGTCGAGGCGACGGCCGGCGCGAAGATCCTCAACAACTGGGTGCCGGGCGTCCCCCAGTGGGGCTGGGCCCTGATAGTCATGGCGGTGCTGACCGCCACCAACCTCTTCTCGGTGGCCTCCTACGGCGAGTTCGAGTTCTGGTTCGCCGGGATCAAGGTGGTCGCGATCGCCGCGTTCCTGGTGATCGGCACCCTCGCCGCCTTCGGCCTGCTGCCGGGCACCCACGCGGTCGGCGCCAGCAACCTCACCGGCCACGGCGGGTTCCTGCCGCACGGGGTGGGGGCGGTGTTCACCGGCATGCTCACGGTGGTCTTCGCCTTCATGGGCAGCGAGATCGTGACCCTGGCCGCCGGCGAGTCGGAGAACCCGGAGAAGGCGGTCTCCAAGGCCACCAACAGCGTGATCTGGCGGATCGGGATCTTCTACCTGGGCTCGATCCTGCTGGTGGTCACCCTGCTGCCCTGGGACTCCGCCGACGTCAAGGCGAGCCCGTACGTGGCGGTGCTGGACCACATCGGCATCCCGGGCGCCGGCCAGGTGATGGACGTGATCGTGCTGACGGCGGTGCTGTCCTGCCTCAACTCCGGGATGTACACGGCCTCCCGGATGGCGTTCTCGCTGGGCCAGCGCGGGGACGCGCCCAAGGCCTTCGCCACGGTGACCTCGCGCGGCGTGCCGCGGGTGGCGATCCTCTCCTCGGTGGTCTTCGGCTTCGTCGCGGTGTTCTTCAACTACACCTCGCCGGACACCGTGTTCGCCTTCCTGCTCAACTCCTCCGGCGCCGTCGCGCTCTTCGTCTGGCTGGTGATCTGCGCGACCCAGCTGCGGATGCGCAGGATCATCGAGCGCGAGATGCCCGAGCGGCACACCGTCCGGATGTGGCTGTACCCGTACCTGACCTGGACGGCCATGGGCATGATCGGGTTCGTCATGGCGTACATGTTCACCGACGCCGACGGACGCAAGCAGATGTACCTGTCGCTGGTCGCCGCAGCCATCGTGCTGGCGGCCTCGGCCGTGGTGGGCCGACGGCGGCGGGCCGCGGTGGCGGCGGCGGGCTCCTGACCCGTCCGCCCCGCGCGGGAACGCCGGGCCCGGGAGCCGATGCGGAGGCTCCCGGGCCCGGCGCCGTTCTGCTCGGCGCAGCGCACCGCCCGATGCCACGCCGCCCGGCACCGCACCGCCCGCCCAGTTTGACCAAGGCACGTCAACGGGGATACCAGGGCCGGGCGCTCCCCCACGAGCGCTCCCCCCGCCCCCTCCGGGAGACCCCGTGCCGTCCCTACCCACCCCCACGCCACCCCCGCCGCCACCACCTCAGCCGCCTCAGCCGCCGCCCCGTACGGGGCCCGGGTCCGCGCGCCTGCGCTTCGGCCGCCGACTGCGCCACTGGCGCGAGGCCCGGGGCCTCAGCCAGGCCGAGTTCGGCCGGCTGCTCGGCTACCACGACTCGCTGATCAGCCGGGTGGAGAACGCCCACCGCTGGCCACCACCCGGAATGCCCGCCCGGGCCGACGAACTCCTGCACGCCGACGGCGAGTTGGCGGACCTCTGGCAGGCCGTCCAGCAGGAGCGCGAACACCTCGGCGAACGCGCCGCCGCCACCCGGCCACCGCTCGACACCACCGCCACCGGCCCGCCGGACGCCGCCACCGTCGAAGTGCTCGCCCAGCTGCTCGCCGTCTACCGCGCCGCCGCGGGCCGGATCGGCGGCGAGGAGCTGGCCACCGTCCTGGAGCACCACGCCCACACCCTGCTCGGCCGGCCGCACCCCGACCCGCACCAGTACCCCGACCCCCGCGACCACCCCGCCGCCGACCGCTCGCTCGCCGCCCAGTACGCCGAACTCGCCGGCTGGGCCCACTTCGAGGGCGACCGCCACGCCCGCGCGCTCAGCTGGTACGCCACCGGGCTGGAGTGGGCGCGCGCGACCGGCGACCGGATCACCGCGGCCGCGCTGCTCGCCCGGCAGAGCACCCTGTACTGGTGGCACGGCGACCCGGCCACCGCGCTCGCCCTGGCCGAGGCCGCCCGGAGCACCGCGCCTCCCCTGCCGGGGCTGCGGGCCTGGACCGCCGTCGCCCAGGCCCACGCCCACGCGCTGGCCGGCCGGGCCCCGCTGGTGCGCCGGACGCTGGCGGAGGCCCGGCGACTGACCGACACCGCGCTGCGCACCGGCGAACCGACGCCCTGGGCGGACCGCGCCGACCTGGTCCTGGCCGTCGCGCACGGCACCTGCCACCGGGACCTCGCCGTCCGCACCGGCCGCGCCGGCCACGCCCGCACCGCGGCGGCCTGGCTGGAGGCCGCCCTGCGGCTCCTCGACCCGGCCGCCCGCCCGCGCGACCACGCCCTGGTCACCGCCCGCCTCGCCGGCGCCCACGCCCTCGCCGGCCGCACCGACGCCGCCGTCGCCCTGCTCACCCGGCTGCCCCCGCACGCCACCGGCCGCATCGCCCGGGAGCGACGGCGGGCCGAGGAGTGGCTGCGCGGGTGAGGCTCCCCGGGCACTGCCGTCCCCGGTCCGTCACGGAACGGCAGGACCGGCCACCACCTGCGGGTGTGGTGACCGGCCCTGCCGTACCGCTTCGACCGGCCCTACCGGGTCGGATCAGTGACCTTCCGGGTCAGCCCGGGGACCCGCCGGGTCGGGTCAGAGGCCGGCCGCCGCCGCGGCGATGTCGGCCGCGTAGGTGCTCACCTGGGTGTAGACGCCCGGGTAGCCCGCGCGGGCGCAGCCGTTGCCCCAGCTGACGATGCCGACCTGGACCCAACGGCCCGCCGCGTCCTGCCGGACCATCGGGCCGCCGGAGTCACCCTGGCAGGTGTCGACGCCGCCCTGGGAGACGTAGCCCGCGCAGAGCGAGCCGGCCGCGTTCAGCCCCGGGTAGGCGCGGGCGCAGGTGGCGTCGTCGACGAACGGCACGGTCGCCTTGAGCAGGTACCGCTGCTGGCCGCCGCCCTCGCGCGCGGCGCCCCACCCCATGATGGTGAAGGTGCCGCTGTCGTAGGCGGTGGAGGTGGCGATCGGCAGGGTGCTGACCTGGCCGCCGGTCACCGGCGAGGCCAGCTTGATCAGCGCCCAGTCGTCGCCGTTCTCGGCGCCGGTGAAGGCGGGCGACTGGTACACGTACGAGGAGCGGACCTTGACCGCGCTGCCGCTGTTCAGGTCGACCGCCCCCGCGGTGGCGGTGATGCTGCTGTCGGCGCCGGTGCCGTCGACGCAGTGGGCGGCGGTGAGCACGATCTGCGAGGTGTAGAGCGCGCCGCCGCAGCCCATCGAGAGCCGTACCACGAACGGGAACTCGCCCTGCGCCGCCCGCGTGCCGCCGACCACGCTCGGCGACGGCTCGGGTGAGGCGGCGGCGGGCAGCACGAGCGCTCCGGCGCCGAGCACCAGGCCGGCCAGCAGGCAGACGAACCTGCCGAGTTGACGCTTCATCAGATCCTCCTTGCAGGTGGGGGAAGACCGAGAGTGGCCCGACGGGCGGCGCGATAGGAGGGGTCCGCCCTTGCCGGTCGGATCTGGCAGGAACACGGCAATGAGGGGTTCCGGGTGCGGAGGGCCCGGGACGATCGCACACCGAACCACGCGGCCCGCTCCGGGGAATCCCGTGCGCGACCCCTGGAGCCGTCACCGGCCGCTCACTCCGCGTCGACGCCGCGCCCGCCGGTGTGTGAGCCCGCCCACAGCGGGATCGCCATCCACGATCCCCGATAGTGGACACGCTCCCCGCAGCACCGCCCCCGGCGCCGTCGAGCCGCCCCGACCGGGCCGCCCGCGACCGCGATCCGCCTGAAGAACACAGGCCACCACACCTGCTGGTGGTGCGATCCTTCACCACCCCCGGGCTGCCACCTCCAGATGGAGGATTCGGACAAATATGCCCAAATAAGCCGCCGGGCCCCGCTCCGGCCACCCCTCAGCCACGACCCTGCGTAGTAGCGACCGCCTTTGCCACCCGTCCCCGGCCCTGCCAAGAATGGCCCGTCGCCAGACAGCGCAGCCGACCACCCCCCGCCGCCGCGCAGCCCGCCCGCCCCGCCGTTTCCGCCGGGGCGCCACGGCCGTCCAGGGCGGCCGCACGGGCCCCGCTCACCCGGAGCCCACGCGATGCCCCGCCCCCGGTGCCACCGGCACGGCCCCCGACGGAGAAGGATCGTCCGCCCCATGCAGCTCAGCCATGCCCGCCGCAACTCCCTGATCACCGGCGTCGCCACCCTCGTGGTCGCGAGCGCCGCCACCGCGGCCCTCGCCATCCCGCAGGCCGGGAACGGCACCGAGGCCGCCCCCGTGGCCGCCGTGTCGGTGGACGGCACGCTGGTCGCCGAGCAGGGCCAGGCCGACACCGCTGCCGCCGCCGAGCAGGCCGCCCAGGAGGCCCAGGCCAAGGCCGAGGCGGACGCCGCCGCCCAGGCCCAGGCCGAGGCGCAGGCCCAGGCGGACGCCAAGGCCAAGGCCGACGCCGAGGCCGCCGCCTCCCGCTCCCAGGAGCGCCAGGACCTGAACAGCGCCCCGGCCGCCTACTCCGGCACCCCGCAGCAGATCGCCGCGCAGATCGTCCCGGCCGGCCAGCTCCAGTGCTTCAGCAACATCGTGTTCCGCGAGAGCAGCTGGAACCCCCTCGCGGTGAACGCCTCCTCCGGCGCCTACGGCCTGGTCCAGGCCCTGCCCGGCTCCAAGATGGCCTCCGCGGGCGCCGACTGGCGCACCAACCCGGCCACCCAGATCAAGTGGGGCCTGAACTACATGAACACCCGCTACGGCAGCCCCTGCGCCGCCTGGTCGTTCTGGCAGTCCCACCACTGGTACTAGGCCGACCCCCGATCGGCCGCCGAGGGCCCGCGACGCACCGCGCGTCGCGGGCCCCAGCGCGCATCACCCCAGGTCGGAAGCCGGGCCGGGACCTGGGCCGGGCGTGGACACGTCCGGAAGGCGGCGTGAAGATCTGGCGCGCACTCGTACGGTTTGCCACTGATTGATCGGAATTACGGACCGTCAGGGCTTTGCCACGGTTCGCGAGCCCTCTTACGCTCCGGCGTCATGCCCTCACCCCTGATCAGCGTCGTGCTCCCCGCCTACGACCGGCACGAACAGCTCGCCGACTGCCTGGACTCGCTGCTCGCCCAGTCCCTGGCCGACGTCGAGGTGATCGTGGTCGCCGACCGCTCCCCCGAGACCGCGGGCGGGCTCGCCGACGCGTACGCCGCCCGGCACCCGCAGGTGTCGGTGCTGCACCTGAACGCCGCGGTCGGGGTCGGGGCGAGCCGGAACGCGGGCGCGGCGCGGGCCACCGGCGAGTACCTGCTGTTCCTGGACGCCGACCACCTGCTGCCCCGGGACGCGCTGCGCACGCTCGCCGACCGGCTCCGGCAGACCGGCCCGGTGGACGTGCTGCTGTTCGGCCACTCCCGCCGGCACCAGGACCGGGACTGGCCGGGCGGCGCCGAGGCGCTGCTCGCCGAGGCCGGCCCCGAGCCGTTCGCGCCCATCGACCGGCCCGCGCTGTTCGGCGCGCCGCCGCTGGCCTGGGACCGGCTGGTCCGCCGCGGCCACTGGGCCGAGCTGGGCCTGGCCTTCCCGCCCGGCCGCTACGAGGAGGTCCCGGTGGCGCACGCGGCGCTGCTCGGCGCCCGGACGGCCGCCGTGCTGGCCCGCGAGTGCGTCCAGCTCCGCCGCCGGGAGACCGTCCACCCGGCGGGCGGCCCGGGCAGCAGCGTCTTCGACCTGTTCGAGCAGTACGAGCGCAGCTTCGCCCTGCTGGAGGACCAGCCGCACCTGTACGCGGTGCGCGAGGCGCTGTTCGTCCGGATGATCCGGCACTACCTGTTCGTCTTCGACCTGGCCGGCTGCGTCACCCGCGCCGAGCGGCCGCAGTTCTTCCACCGCGCCGCCGAGCACCACCGCCGCTTCCAGCCGCCCGGCCACCGCCGGCCGGGCGGCCGCGAGGGGATCAAGTTCTCGCTGCTGGCGGGCGGCGCGTACCCGGCCTTCGAGGTGGCCAAGCTCTCCCACATCGCGCGCGGCACGCTCACCGGGCGGAAGTAGCCGGGGCACCCCCACCCGGGTGAGCCGGGCGCCGCGCCCGGTACCGGTGCGGCGGTACGGCTGCGATCATCGGCGGAGCCGTACTCCTGGGAGGTCCTGGTGAGCCGTCCGTCCGCCGTCCCCGGGGCCGAGTTGGCCCGTGAGCTGGCCGCCGTGCTGCGCGGCGAGGTCCGCTTCGGCGCCGCCGAGCGCACCGTCTACAGCCAGGACGCCTCCAACTACCGGCAGTTGCCGCTCGGCGTGGTCAAGCCGGCCGACCTCGACGACGTGCGCACCGCGCTGGCGCTCTGCCGCGCCCACCGGGTGCCGGTGGTGGCGCGCGGGGCCGGGACGAGCATCGGCGGGCAGGCGATCGGCCCGGGCGCGGTGGTGCTGGACTTCCGCCGCCACCTCGGCGCGGTGCTGGAGGTCGATCCGGGGGCCCGCACCGCGCGCGTCCAGCCCGGCACCGTGCTGGACGACCTCCAGCGCGCCGCCGGGCCGTACGGGCTGCGCTTCGGGCCCGACCCGTCCACGCACAGCCGGTGCACCCTCGGCGGCATGATCGGCAACGACTCCTGCGGCTCCCACTCGCTCGCCTGGGGGCGCACCGCCGACAACGTCGAGCGGCTGGAGCTGCTGCTCACGGACGGCACCGAGCTGACCGTCGGCGGGCGGCTCACCCCCGCGGAGCGCGCCGCGCTCGCCGCGCTGCCCGGGCGGGTCGGCCAACTCCACACCGGGCTGCAGGAGTTCACCGACCGCAACCTCGCCGCCATCCGGCAGGGCATGCCGCGGCTGCCCCGCCGCACCTCCGGCTACCCGCTGGACGCGCTGCTGCCCGAGCAGGGCCACGACCTGGCCCGGGCGCTCACCGGCACCGAGGGCACCTGCGCGCTGCTGCTCGGCGCCACCGTCCGCCTGGTCGAGGACCCGCCGGCCCGGGCCCTGGTGGTGGCCGGCTACCCCGACGAGGGCGCCGCCGCCGACGCCGTCCCGGCGCTGCTGCCGTACGGCCCGCTGACCGCCGAGGGCATGGCGGCCGACCTGATCGCCGCGCTGCTCGCCGCCGGGCCCCGCCCGCCCGCGCTGGACCGGCTGCCCGCCGGCGAGTGCTGGCTGTTCCTGGAGACCGGCGGCGACACCCCGCGGGCCGCCTACCAGGCCGCCCGCCGGCTCGCCGACGCGGTGAAGCGCGAGCGCACGGCCGCTGTCGCCCTGGTCACCGACCCGGTCGAGCAGCGCCAGCTGTGGGCCGTCCGGGAGGCCGGCGCGGGGATCGTCACCCGGCTGCCCGGCGGCGGCGAGGCCTGGCCCGGCTGGGAGGACTCCGCCGTTCCGCCCGAGCGGCTCGGCGACTACCTGCGGGCCCTGCGCGCCCTGCTGCGCCGGCACAGCCTGCACGGCGTCCCGTACGGGCACTTCGGCGACGGCTGCGTGCACCTGCGGATCGACTTCCCGCTGGACGAGCCCCAAGGGGTGCTGGTCTTCCGGGAGTTCCTGGAGCAGGCGGCCGATCTGGCGGTCTCGTACGGCGGTTCGCTCTCCGGCGAGCACGGCGACGGCCAGGCCCGCTCGGAGCTGCTGCCGCGCATGTACCCGCCCGAAATCATCGGCCTGTTCGGGGAGTTCAAGCGGATCTGGGACCCGGAGAACCTGCTCAACCCGGGCGCGCTGGTCGACCCGCGCCCGCTCGACGCCGACCTGCGCTTCGTCACGGCCCCGCGCCGCACGCTGCCGCTGGCCCTGCCGTACGAGCAGGACGGCGGCAGCCTGGTGAAGGCGGTGCACCGCTGCGTGGGCGTCGCCAAGTGCGTGGCCCCGGGCAGCGGGGTGATGTGCCCGAGCTACCTGGCCACCGGCGAGGAACGGCACTCCACCCGGGGGCGGGCCCGGCTGCTCGCCGAGATGCTGCGGGGGGACGCGATCCCGGACGGCTGGCGCTCGGAGGAGGTGCGGGAGGCGCTGGACCTCTGCCTGAGCTGCAAGGGCTGCGCGAGCGACTGCCCCGTCCACGTCGACATGGCGACCTACAAGTCCGAGTTCCTGTACCAGCACTACCGGCACCGGCCGCGCCCGCTCGCGCACTACTCGATGGGCTGGCTGCCGCTCTGGCTGCGGGCCGCCTCGCTCGCGCCCGGGGCCGCCAACACCCTCGCCCGTTCCCGGGCCGGGGGGCTGCTCAAGCGGCTCGGCGGGATCGACCGGCGCCGGGTGCTGCCGGTCCTCCCGCCGGAGACCTTCACCGCGTGGTACCGGCGGCACCGCGCCACCCACCCGGCCCCGGCGGGCGCCCGGCCGGTGCTGCTGTGGCCGGACACCTTCTCCGACCGCCTCCAGCCGAACGTGCCGCGCTCGGCCGTCGAGGTGCTGGAGCACCTGGGCTTCGACGTCCGGCTGCCCCCGGGCCCGGTCTGCTGCGGCCTCACCTGGTACTCCACCGGCCAACTCGGCACCGCACGACGGGTGCTGCGGCGCAGCCTGCGGGCACTGGACGGAGCTGGGGTCCAGGCCGACACCCCCGTGATCGGCCTGGACCCCAGCTGCACCGCGACCCTGCGCGAGGAGCTGCCCCGGCTGCTCGGCGCGGAGGGCCGCCCGCTCGCCGACCGCACCCGCACCTTCGCCGAGTTCCTCGACGAGTTCGCCCCGGACGCCCCGCTCCCCCGGATCCCACTGGACGCCGTCACCCAGACCCACTGCCACCAGCACGCGGTGCTCGGCAGCGCCGCCGACCGCCGGCTGGAGGCCCGGCTCGGCCTGAACAACCGGGTGCTGGACGCCGGTTGCTGCGGCCTGGCGGGCAACTTCGGCTTCGAACGGGGCCACTTCGAGGTGTCCGAGGCCATCGCGGAGCGGGTGCTGCTGCCCGGGCTCCGGGCCGCCGGGCCGCAGGCGGTGGTCCTGGCGGACGGCTTCAGCTGCCGCACCCAGATCGCCCAACTCGCGGACGGGCGGCGGGCCCTGCACCTCGCGGAGCTGATCGCCCGGGAGCTGCGGGATCAGTCCTGACGGTGCGCCGCGAGGAAGGCCCCGGCGTGGGCCGCGGCCTCCTCCCTGGTCCGGTGGCCGGCCGCCGCCCCACCGGTGGCGCCGTCCGCGCCGGTGGCCGTCCAGCGCCAGCCGCCGGAGGTCTCGTCCTCCGCCAACTCGGCTGTTCCGCCGAACAGTTCGAGCAGCCCGGGCCGCGCCGCCGGACGGCTGACGGCCTCCGGCCACTTCTTCCGGGCGCCCTGCCGGGTGATGCCCCAGGCGGCGCCGAGCTGCTCGTAACTGGCGCCGTAGGAACCCGCGGTGGCGGCCGCGCCCGCGGTGAGCAGCTTGACCTCGGCGTCCACCAGCTTCCAGGCGGACAGGACGGAGAGCGCGACCTCGACCGGCTCGGCGTTCCACATCCGTTCCGCGGGCAGGCCCGTCGCGCGGGCGCGCACGGCGGCGGCGAGGGGGTCGAGCGCGTCGAGGAGGGCCTTGGCCAGCGCGGCCCGCTCCTCCGGAGTGATCTCCACGGTCGTCATGGTGACAACCATAGTTAACGAATCCGCTACCGACAACCAAAGTTACCGGCCGAACCGGTCCAGCGGGCTCGCGCCCCGCTTCTCCGGCGCGAACGGCGTACCCGAGGAGAGCGCCCGGAAGCCCACCACCAGCGCCTCCCCCAGGAAGCCCACCCCGATCGACAGCTGGATCGGACGGGCATCCGCGGCCAGGCCGAAGTGCGCGGCGAGCGCGGCGAAGCCGGCCATCAGGGCCAGCGACACCGCCGCGACCAGGAAGGTCCGCCCGGTGTAGCGCTGCCACAGCACGCCCTCCCGCTCGTAGACCCGGATGGTGGCGCCGCGCACCGCCCCCAGCGCGACGCCGAGCCCGGCGCCCGCCGCGATCCAGCCGTAGTCGGCCGCGCCGAGCCCGTGCTTCTGGGCGAGCGCCCACACGCCGAGGGCGGTGAGCACCACCGGCGGCGCGAAGAGGTCCCGGGCGTTGAGCGGTTCGCCGCGCAGCCGCCGGATCACCACCACCACGACCACGACGGCGATCAGCCCCGCATGCACCCAGCCGTTCATTCCTGCCTCCCCGAATTTTTGTAGCTCGACCGTGCTAAATCAGCAATTTAGCTCGCTCGTGCTATAACGGCAACATGCCGAAGATCGTCGACCCCGCCGAACGCCGCCAGGCCGTCGCCGACGCCGTCCTGCGCGTCGCGGCCCGGGAGGGACTGGAGCACGCCTCCCTGCGCAACGTCGCCGAGGAGGCCGGACTGGCCGTCGGCTCGGTGCGGCACTACTTCGCCGGCAGCTCCGAGCTGATGATCTTCGCGATGCGCGAGCTGGCCCGGCGGATCGAGGCCCGCATCCGCGCCCACGCCGCCGCCCTGCTCGACCCGGCCGCCGACGGCACCGACCGGCGCGAACGGACCGTCCGACTGCTCGCCGAGACCCTCCCGCTGGACGCCGGGCGCCGGGAGGAGTCCGCGCTCTGGCTCTCCTTCGTCACCGCCGCCCGCACCCGGCCCGACCTGCGGCCCCGCGCCGTCGAGATGCAGACCGGACTCGACGACCTGGTCCGACGCGTCCTCGCCGAGTCCCGACGCACTGGCGGCCTGGCCCCCGGCCTCGACCTCGACCTCGAGACCCGCCGGCTCTCCGCCCTGCTGGACGGCCTCACCCTCCAGGCCGTCCAGCACCCCGACCTGGTCGGCCCGGACGAGCTGCGCGCGGTGCTGCGCCGCCACCTCGACACCCTGGCCGCCCCCGCCTCCTGACACCGCGCCAACACCCCCGAGAACGCCGAGGTCGCCGAGGTCGCCGAGGGCACGGAGAGCATCGACGGCACCGGGGCCCCCGCCATCGCCGTCTACGCCCTGGGAGGACCGGACCGGCACGACGGCGGCCCCCGCCCGTCCGTCGGCGGGGGCCGCAGCCCGCGTACGCGCGGCAGGCGTCAGCCCTGGGCCGCCCCCGCGGGCGCCTCCTCCGCGCAGACCGCCGAGACGAACTCGGCGACCCGCGCCTGCGGCAGGCCGCGCGCGATGTCCGCCTCGCTGATCATGCCGACCAGCTTGTGCTCCGGGTGGTTGATCACCGGCAGCCGGCGCACCTGGTACTGCTCCATCACCCGCAGCACCTGCTCGCAGTCCTCGTCCGCCTCCACCGTCATCGGCCGCCCCTGCGCCAGCTCGCCCGCCGTCACCGACGCCGGGTCGCGGTCCTCGGCGACGCAGCGCAGCACGATGTCGCGGTCGGTCACGATCCCCAGCAGCTTGTCGCCCGGCCCGCAGATCGGCAGGGCGCCCACATGGCGCTCCCGCATGATCCGGGCGGCGGCCGCGAGCGTCTCGTGCTCACGGATGCACTCCGCGCCCGGGTGCATGATGTCGCTGGCTCTGGTCATGGTCCGCCTCCTGACCTGGCTTCCCGCTCCCCTCGTCCATCGTGGTCCGGGCGGATGGCCGACGCCACCGGGGCCGACCCGCTCACTCCGCTCCGTCCGACCCGGCGGGGCCGCCGCGCCCGGCCCGGCCGTCCGGCGACTCCGGTCGATCCAGCGGCGACTGCTCCAACACCTCTTCCAGGGGCGGGAGTTCATGCCTGGGTGGCTCCGGCTCCAGCCCCTCCTCCGGGATCTCGCCGCTCTCCACCGCCTCCTCCACGGCCTTCGCCCCGGCCGCGACCGCCGCCGCCGTCAGCAGGTTCCGCTGCTGGACCTCCGTGGCGCTGTCCAGGAAGCGCAGCAGCTCCACCGGGAAGGGCAGCACCAGCGTCGAGTTCTTCTCCGCCGCCACCTCCACCACGGTCTGCAACAGCCGCAGTTGCAGCGCGGCCGGGGTCGCGCTCATCACGGCCGCGGCGTCCGACAGCCGCTGGGAGGCCTGGTACTCGCCGTCCGCCGTGATGATCCGGGCCCGCCGCTCCCGCTCGGCCTCCGCCTGCCGGGCGATCGAGCGCTTCATCGACTCCGGCAGCGCGACGTCCTTGATCTCCACCCGGTCGATCTCGATGCCCCAGCCCAGCGCCGGGCTGTCGATCATCAACTCCAGCCCCTGGTTGATCGGTTCCCGGTTGGCCAGCAGGTCGTCCAGCTCGCTCTTGCCGATGATCGAGCGCAGCGAGGTCTGCGCGACCTGGGAGATCGCGAAGTTGTAGTCCTGCACGTTGACGGTGGCCTTCACCGGGTCCACCACCCGGTAGTAGACCACCGCGTCCACCCGCACGGTCACGTTGTCCCGGGTGATGCCCTCCTGCGCCGGGATCGGCATCGTCACGATCTGCACGTTCACCCTGCGCAGCCGGTCCGCGACCGGCATCAGCGCCACCAGCCCCGGCTCGCGCACCTCGTCGCGCACCTTCCCGAAACGGAACACCACGCCCTTCTGGAACTGCTGGACGACCCTGATGCTCAGGCCCGCACAGATCACCCCGAGCCCGGCCAGCCCCCCGAGCGCACCCAGCACCGCATCGACGATCATCGCGGCCTCCTCGCGACCGGCGCACTGCGCGCACACCGGCGTCTCCGGCCGCCGCCGACCCGGACCGGCCGGGGACCGCCGGAGCAACTGATTCCACGCTACGCCTGCCCGGACGACGCCGGTACGAACGTCCGATTGCCCCTAGGATCTCGACCATGCCGACCGAGGCCGCGCCCTCCTCCCCCGCCGACGAGCCCTCCCACCTGGCGTCCGATCCGGCCTCCGACCAGGCCGCCGACGACCCCGAGCACCCCCGGCACCCCGCCGAGGCGGCCGCCCGGGCCGCCGGACTCGCCGCGCTGGACCGCGTCGTCACCGGCTGCCGGGCCTGCCCGCGCCTGGTCGCGTGGCGCGAGGAGACCGCCCGCACCAAGCGCCGCGCCTACCAGGACCAGGACTACTGGGCCCGTCCCATCCCCGGCTTCGGCCCGCCGGACGCCCCGCTCGTCCTGGTCGGCCTCGCCCCCGCCGCCCACGGCGCCAACCGCACCGGCCGGATCTTCACCGGCGACCCCTCCGGCGACCTGCTCTACGCCGCCCTGTACCAGCTCGGGCTCGCCAACCGCCCCGAGTCCGTCCGCTACGGCGACGGCCTGGAACTGTCCGGCGTCCGGATCACCGACCCGGTCCGCTGCGCCCCACCGGACAACAAGCCCAGCACCGCGGAACGCGACACCTGCCGCCCCTGGATCACCCGGGAGCTGGAGCTGATGCGCCCCACCGTACGCACCGTCGTCGCCCTCGGCGGCTTCGCCTGGCAGGCGATGCTGCCGGTGATCGCGGACGCCGGCTGGCGGCTCCCCCGCCCCCGCCCCGCCTTCGGCCACGCCGCCGTGGCCGCCTTCCCGGCCCGCGACGGCGGCCCGGACCTGCGGATGTACGGCTGCTACCACGTGAGCCCGCGCAACACGAACACCGGCCGGCTGACCACCGCGATGCTCCGGGAGCTGCTGCGCGAAGCCGCCCGCTCGGCGGGGCTCGACCCCCGGTAGGGCGCGGCGGAACGGGCCGGTCGGTCGAACCGGCGGGTGGCCGTGATCCCGCCGGCCACCGGCAGCGTGACGCCCGCGACGTACAAGGCCCGGTCGCCCAGCGGCCAGGCCGCCGCTACCCGAAGCGGGCCAGCTTCCGCCTGCCCGCCGGCCGCCAGACCTCCGGCAGCCGGTGCCGGGCGGCCTCCTCCGCGGCCAGCTGGCGGCCGTAGAGGACGCCGTAGCCGAAGGGCTCGCCGCCGCTCGCCGCGTGGGCGGCGAGGGTGCTCGCGGCGACCACCGCGTCCTGGTGCTCACCCAGCACCTCCTGGACGGCCTTCATCCGCTGGGCGTAGCGCTCGGCCCGGGCGCCGACGGCCGGGGCGGCGGTCTCGCCTGCGTACCGGGCGCGCTTGGCCGCCTTGCGGGCCGCGTGGAGGGCGAGGTCCCGTTCCCCGGGGGCGGCGGCGAGGGCGGCGCGGACGCGTTCGGCGGTGCGGTCCTGTTCGCGGGCGGCGATCCGGGAGAGCTCCGGGACGGCGCCGCGGGCGGCGCGCGGGAGCAGCGGCGGGTCGGCGAGGAGGGTGGCGAGGGCCTCGCCGAGGGCCCGGCGGCGGGGGCTGTCGAGGGCGGCGACGACCTCCGGCCAGATCTGCCGGTACTCGGCCTCGCCCCACCGCTCCAGCGCGGCGGCGACCCGCTGCGGCCCGCATTCGGCGGGCAGCTCGCGGGCCTCGGCGCCGAGCCGTTCGGCCAGCACCTCGCGGTCCCGCGCCCCGCCGAGCGCGGCGGCGAGCCAGCGCAGCTCGGCGACCAGCTCGTCGGTGGCGCCGGGGGCGAACAGCCGCCGGAAGGTCCGCAGGGCGCTGCGCAGCCGCCGGCAGGCGACCCGCATCCGGTGCACGGCGTCCGGTTCGTCGGCCCGGACGGCCTCGTCCAGGCCGGCCAGCACCACGGCCTGCGCCTCGATGCGGGCCAGCAGCACCTGTCCCACCGTGGTCTCGGGTTTCGCCATGCGCGCTCGCCCCCTCGTCGGGTCAGCGGGAACGCCTTCCAGGCTAATGCGGCCGCGGCTGCTGTCGACCCGACGGGCGACCTCGCAGGCTACTGAGCGCGCGTCAGCCGGACCAGGGACCTACGGGCCCTCGTGCCGGACGCGGAGGCCATGGCATACTCCGGAGCGTGACGACCTCCTCCCATGCGACCAGGGCCCTACGGGCCGCGGTGTTCACCGCGCTCGCCGTGCCGATGGCCGCGTTGGGCCAGGTGGTCATCACGGGCCGTCCGCTGCCGCTGTCGCTGGTGGCCACGGCCGGTGCCGTCGTCTTCCTGGTCGCGACCGTGCTGGCCGGCGGGGAGCGGCGGTTGCTGCACATCTCCGGCGTGATGGTGCCGGTCGAGCTGCTGCTCAACACCACGTTCAACCTGGGCCAGGCCGGCTGTTCGCCGGTGCTGGCCGGTCAGGTGCCCGCACGCGGGGTGAACCTGCTGGTCTGTGGCGGCGGTTCGGTGGACGGCTCGCTGCTGAGCGGCCCGCTGGGGCACACCGCCCAGTTGGCGCCCGCCGCGACCCAGCTGCTGCTCCTGCTGGTGCACCTGGTGATCGCGCTGGCGGCCTCCGCCTGGCTGCGGATGGGCGACGCCGCCCTGTCCGGCCTGGCCCGGGCGCTGCGCGCGCTGAGCGAGTCGCTGGCCGGCCCGCTGCGCGCCCTGGTCGTCCTGCTGCTCCCGGCCCCGGTCCGTCCGGTGCTGCGGGTGCCGCTGCCGGTGTCGGACCGTCCGCGGCCGCGCCGCGAGGACGTGGTGCTGAGCCCGGCGCCCCGGCGCGGCCCGCCCGCCTTCGCGCCTGCCTGCTGATCTCCGGCCTCATCTGATCATCCCCGTACCCGCCCGAAACGGGCCCGGTACGCCCGCAGGCAGTGCGCACGACTCCCGCGTTCACCGACCCCGCCGCAGCAGCTGCGGCTTCCCGCGCGCACCCGCGCGCCGCGTACAGGAGTTGACTCCCCCGTGTCCCAGGACAAGAACAAGAAGCGCATCAGTGCCCGCGAGCGGATCCAGGAGGCGCAGCGCCGCGAGCAGCAGGCCGCCAAGCGCCGTCAGCGGATCGTCGTGACGGTCTCCGCCGTCGTCGTGCTGGCCCTCGCGGGCGGTGTCGCCGTGGCGGTCAACTCGGCCTCGGACAAGAACGACAAGTCCTCCGCCGCCGCGTCGGCGCCGCTGGTCACCCCGGCCAACGCCTCCGGCCCGAACGGCACGGTGATCACCTACGGCAAGGCCGACGCCCCGCACACCATGGCGGTCTACGAGGACTTCCGCTGCCCGGTCTGCAAGCACTTCGAGGCGGCGAACGGCGAGACCGTCAAGAAGCTCACCGAGGACGGCCAGATCAAGGTGGAGTTCCACCTGGCGGCCTTCCTGGACAAGAGCCTCGGCGGCAAGGGCTCGCGCACCGCGCTGGCCGCCGTCGGCGCCGCGCTGAACGAGGGCGTGGACCAGTTCAAGGCGTTCCACGACGTGCTGTACGCCAACCAGCCGGACGAGCGCGAGGACGGCTTCGGCGACGTCAACCACATCCTGGACCTGGCCGGCCAGGTGCCCGGGCTGAAGACGGACGCCTTCGTGAAGGCGGTGACCGACAAGACCTACGCCCCGTGGGCGGCCAAGGTCGCCGACGCGTTCAACGACAGCGGCGTGACCGGCACTCCGACCGTCAAGGTGGACGGCAAGCAGATCACCCTGTTCGCCGGGAACGCCGTGGTCCCGCCGGAGCAGTTCACCGCGCAGGTGAAGCAGGCCGCCGGCCTCCAGTAGGCCGCGCCCCCGCCCCCGCGCACCACCGCACCGTACGGCACCACCCGGCCCGGCCGAACTCCCGGCCGGGCCGGCTCCTCCCAGCCAGCCACCGGAGTGTGCTGCCATGTCCGCTGCTACCACCGTGCCCCCGTCCCGCTCCGCTCCCGACGACGCCGCCCGGGCCGGGGCCCCGATCGGCGCGAGCCGGGCCTACGCCTTCCTGCTGTTCCTCGGCGGTCTGGTCGGGCTGGCCGCCTCGGCGGTCCTGACCTTCGACAAGCTCCGCATCCTGGAGAACCCCTCCTACGTCCCCAACTGCAACATCAACCCGGTGATCAGCTGCGGTTCGGTGATGCGCACCGAGCAGGCGGAGGTCTTCGGCTTCCCGAACCCGCTGCTCGGGCTGGCCGCCTTCGGCGCGCTGGCGGCGATCGGTGCGGGGCTGCTCGCCGGTGCGGCGTACCGGCGCTGGTTCTGGCTGGGGCTGAACGCGGGCACCGCGGTGGGCGTGGGGTTCGCGCACTGGCTGATCTACCAGGCGCTGTACGACATCGGCGCGCTCTGCCCGTACTGCATGGTGGTGTGGGCGACGGTGGTGGCGCTGTTCTGGTACACCACGCTGCACAACCTGCGCTCGGGCGTGATCCCGGTGGGCCCGCGGCTGGGCGTGGTCGTCCGGGAGGCGGCGCGCTACCACTGGGCGCTGCCGGTGCTGTGGGCGGCGGTGATCGCGCTGCTGGTCCTCAACCGGTTCTGGTACTACTGGAGCACGCTCCTCTGACCGTCCGTCACCCCACGTACCCGTCCGAGTGCAGCAGCGTGGCGGCGCCCGTCCGCCGGGCCTCCAGGGCCCCGGTGAGCCGGCGCGCCGCACCGGGCTGCAGCAGGACGGCCGCCTGGGCCGGGGTGAAGTACCCGTGGTCGGCGATCTCCTCGACCTGCGCCCGGACCACCGACCCGGCCGCGACCGTCCCGCCGTCGAACATGAACTGCACGGCGGGGTGGGCGTGTTCGCCCTGGTCGGGGATGGCGTCGCGCCACTCCACGACGAGCAGCCGCAGCGGCCCGGCCAACAGCCCCGTCTCCTCGTACAGTTCGCGGGCGGCGCACTCGGCGGGCCCCTCCCCCGGGTCCATCCCGCCGCCGGGGAACTGCCACTGGTCGCGGTAACTGGCCTTCAGCAGCAGGACCTTGCCCGCCTCGTCGGTGAGCAGCACGCTGCACCCGACGTAGGCGCGCACCATCCCGGCGAGCCACTCCTCCTCCGAGAGTGCCCAGGTGTCCGTCATCGCGCCTCCTCCGCCGCCGTCGGGGACAATCTGCCGCGATCCCCGCCCGCCAAACGGCTGTTCGCGCCGAATCCACCCGAATGAGTGCCGGGGGCGGCCTCAGCCGAAGACGGCCCGCCGGAAGGCGTTGCGCAGCTCGGTGAGCCGCTGGATGTCCCGGTCGTAGTGCACCTTGTTGGTGAGCAGCAGGGCCCAGCGGCCGAGCCGCCGGGAGACCCAGAAGCCGGTGCCGGTGAAGCCGTAGTGGACGAAGGTGCCCTCGGCCGGTCCGGTACCGGGGGCGCACAGCCAGGACAGGCCGCGGGCGGGGGCGAGGCCGCCGGTCTGCTCGCGCAGCGACTCCTCGATCCACGCCCCGCCCCAGGGCAGCCCGGGCGGCGGGGCGAGCAGCGCGGTGAGGAAGCGGGCGAGGTCGCGGGCGGTGGAGAAGGCCCCGGCGTTGCCGGAGACCCCGCCGAGCAGCCGGGCCGAGGGGTCGTGGACGACGCCGCACAGGTGGGCGCCAGCGCCCTGCTCGTACTCGGTGGGCGCGGTGCGGGCGGCGAGCGCGGCGCCGAGCGGACCGTAGCGGGTGTCGGCCATCCCGAGCGGCCGCCAGGCCCACTGCTCGGCGAGCCGGTCCAGCGGCGCCCCGCCGAGGTCCTCGACCAGGTAGCTGAGCAGCACGGCGGCCCGGTCGGTGTACTCGACGGCCGCGCCCGGCGGCCGGTGCGACGGGGCGGCGAGGACCCCGGCCCGGATCGCCGACGGGTCGCGCCCGTAGAGCTGCTCGAAGCGGGTGTACGGGAGCATCCCGGCGGTGTGGGCCAGGAGTTGACGGACCGTCACCGCTCCGGCGGGGTGCCCGGCGGCGGGCGGCCACCAGGCGCCGAGCGGCTCGTCCAGCGGCAGCCGTCCGGACTGCCGCAGCACCCCGGCGCAGGGCCAGAGCGCGACCACCTTGGTGAGGCTGGCGAGGTCGTACAGGGTGTCCGGCCCGGGCCTCAGCCGCGCGTACGGCCCCTGCCCGAGCGCGCCGTGACCGCCGCCGCCGAGCGCGCCGCCGGCGTCGCCGACGGCCCAGACGGCGCCCGCCCCGACGGTGCGCGCGCCGTCCTCGACCAGCCGGTCCAGCTCCCCGCCGGGCGCGGCCAGGCCGGGGAGCCGGTCGGCTCCGGGTGCGTCGGGTCCAGTCGCTCGGTGGCTCATCCGTCCCCCTCCTCGGGCCGACGGGAGCCTTCCCCGCGCGGCCGCGGCTCAGACCGCCGGAGCGAGTTCCTTGCCGAGGCAGACGCTCTGCGGGTGGTCCTTGTAGATGCCGAACTTCCGGATCGCGGCGTAGCCCTCGGACTGGTACAGCGCGATCGCCTCGGGCTGCTCGGTGCCGGTCTCCAGGATGAAGCGGGTGCGCCCGGCCTCGACCGCGGTCCGCTCCAGGCGGCGCAGCACCGCGCGGGCCAGGCCGCGGCCACGGGCGTCGGGGACCACGAACATCCGCTTCAGCTCGGCGTCACCGTCGCGCAGGCCGTCCGGGCCGGCCTGCTTGGCCCGCCAGCCGCCGCAGCCGACCGGCCGGCCGTCCAGGTAGGCGATCATGAACAGGCCGGCCGGCGCCTCGAAGTCCTCGGGGTGCAGGACGGTCTCGTCCGGGTCGCCGTAGCGGCGCACGTACTCCTGCTGCACCTCCGCCGACAGGGCCTGGGCGTCGGGGTGGGCGTAGCCGGTGACACGGAACTCGACGGTGCCGGTGTCCTGGGCGGTGCTGGTGCTCATGGTGAAAAAGCCTACGATCCCCGCTCAGCGGACCTCGAACCGGGCGACCAGCTCGTCCTTGCCGAACATCCGGGCGGTGTCCACGGCGCTCGGGACGCCGGCCCGGGGGTCGGCGCCGCCGGCCAGCAGCACGTCGAGCACGTCCGTGGCGCCCTTGAAGACGGCACCGGCCAGCGGGGTCTGGCCGCGGTCGTTGGCGCGGTTCGGGTCGGCGCCGTACCGGAGCAGCTCCGCGACGGTGGCGGCGTGGCCGTGGTACGCGGCGAGCATCACCAGGGTGTCGCCGCGGTCGTTGGTGAGGTCGGCCGGGGCACCGGCCCCCAGGTAGGCGGACAGGGTGTCCGTCTCCCCGGCCCGGGCGGCGTCGAAGAGCTTCCCGGCGAGCGCGATCACCTCGGCGTCGGGGGCGTCGGCGGGCTGCTGGCTGGCGGCGTCGGTCATGGCGGGCGGCCTTTCCGGTCGGGTCGTCGGGCGGTCTCGGGGCTGCGCCCAGGGCACGGTAGCGGCCGGTGCCGCGACGGGCCAGCGGACGTCCGGGATCCGGATGACGGCCCGCACCCGCCACGACACGCGACCGCACGCGTTGCGCAGCCATTCGAGCGAACTTCCGGGACCCCCCGGAAACTTCCCACCCGCCGCCCGGGAATGCCTGGGCGCACCGAATCCCCGCGCGGCCCGGCCCCCACCCCGGCCGGTGCGCATACCGCCACCCGGCCGCCGGAACGGTATTGAACGGCAGAACCACCCATTTGCACCGTTCCATCATCTATTACTTTTTGTCACGATTAGTGCACTTTCCGTAACACCCCTGCTTGTCCCCACTTCCTGAGGAGCGGAACGTGATCCTCTCGATTTCCGGCATCGTCCTGTTCGGCACCATCGCCTTTCTCTTCTTCCGCCGGGACGGACTAAAGGTCTCCCACGCCATCGTCTGCGCCCTCTTCGGCTTCTACATCGCCGGCTCCTCGATCGCGCCGAGCATCACCGCGGGCGGCGCGAGCCTCGCCAGCCTGCTCAGCGGCATCAGGTTCTAGCCGCCACCTCCTCCCCCGCCGTACCGGCCCGGGCGCGGATCCCACACCGCCCCCGGGCCCCGTCGTTCCCCACCGCGCCCACCCCACCCGTCCCACCGCCCGGGGAGTCAAGGAATGCCGCTCCACCGCCACCTCAGCAAGGGCCGCACGATCGCCCGGACCGCCGGGGACCACGCCTCCGACATGTTCGCCCCGCTCTCCGTCATCGGCCGCGGCCTGCGCCACCACGTCGACTGGGCCAGGTCCCGCTGGCAGGAGACCCCCAAGGAGCGCCGCGGCCCGACGCTGTTCCTGACCGCCGCCCTGCTGATCGGCGTCTACCTGCTGCCGCACGGCCTGCTGTTCGCCCTGATCGCCCTGATGGCCAGCGCCGCCTGGGCCGGCCGGGCCCCCAAGGCGGCGCCCGCACCGCCCGCGCCGGACGCCGCCGACGTCAAGCTCGCCGCCCTCTACGCGGCGCTCACCCCGTACCTGTGCGGCCCCGAGGACGCCAACCCGCTGTACCACTTCGAGGGCGCCTACAAGAGCGCCTTCAGCGCGTGGGAGTTCGACCGCGAGGGCCGGCTCTCCCGGCTGGAAATGAGCTACCCCGCGTACTTCACCGACACCGAGCCGTCCTCCCGGGCCCGGATCGAGCAGGTGGTACAGGGCAAGGCCGGCCGGGCCCGCGAGTACCGCTTCGACTGGGACGAGGAGTCCAACCGGCTGCGGATCACCGCGCTCGCCCCGCTGCCCACCGACATCGCCGCCCAGCGCTTCGTGGCCGCCCCCGGCGAGATCGTGCTGGGCTTCACCGACGAGGACGGCACCGCCCGCACCATCCCGGTCACCCGGGGCGGCACCACCGTCCAGCAGCCGCCGGTGGTCTGGCGCACCGGCCCGCGCTCCTCCGAGCCGCACCTGCTGGTGCTCGGCGTCACCGGCTACGGCACCTCCAGCCTGCTGCGCTCGGTCGCCCTCCAGGCGCTCCCGTACGCGGACCTGGTGGTGGTCGACGGCGCGGGTACCGGCGAGCACGCCTGCCTGGTGAACCGGCCCGGCGTGCACACCGTGGAGACCAGCCTGCACGGCGCGCTGGCCGCCCTGGACTGGGCCGTCGGCGAGACCGAGCGCCGGCTCGCCGCGCTCAACGCCGCCCGGCACGCCGGCACCGCCCCGCCCGAGGACGTCACCCGGCCGCTGTGGCTGCTGCTGGACCACCCGACCGAGCTGAGCGAGCTCGCCCAGGCCGAGGGCCGCCCCGACCCGCAGGACCTGCTGGAGCTCCCGCTGCGGCACGGCCGGGCCGCCCGGGTCACCGTGGTGGTCGCCGACGACCTCGCCGCCCGGGACCGGCTCACCGCCACCGTCCGCACCACCACCCGGGCCCGGGTGGTGCTCGGCCCGGCCGGCCCCGACGAGGGGCGCGACGCGCTCGGCGCGCCGCTGGACATCGTGCCCGCCTCCCACGCCCCGGTCGGCCGCGGCTACGCCCGGATCGGCAACGGCGCCCCGCTCCGCCTCCAGGTGCCCGCCACCGTCGACCCGCTGGACGACGAGGCCCCGGCCCCGCTGCGGGACGCGGTGATCGCGCTGCTGCCGCACCGGGACAGCCGCACCGAGGCGGCCGCCGCCGCACCGCCCCGCCCGGACCGCCCGCCGGTCGTCCCCGCCGCCGAACCGGCCGCGCCGGCCCGTCCGGTCGACCTGGCCAAGGGCGAGCCGATGATCCGTTCACGGCCGATCTCCTGACGGCCGGGCCGGGCCCGTCCCCCGGGCCGGTTCCCCGGCCCTCGACCGGGGGCGGCGACCACCGCCGAATCCCGTCCCGGTACGCTCGTCACGGAAAGTCCGCACGATCACCAGATGTGAAATACGTGACACCTGGGGTGATATCACCGGCCAGATGTGACAAATCGGGCGCAGGTGGGTACAAACAGGGGCGGCACTACAGACGACGCATGTCCCGGGACGGGAATCTTCGTCGGAAGCCGAGCGTTGACCGAACGACGAAGAACAGCGACCACTAGTCCTGTGGGCCATAAGCCCGGGAGGCACGATTCATGAGCGAGCGAGCTCTCCGCGGCACGCGACTCGGGGCCACTAGCTACGAGACCGACCGTGGTATCGATCTGGCTCCCCGCCAGACCGTCGAGTACGCATGTCAGAACGGACACCGTTTCGAGGTTCCTTTCTCGGTCGAGGCCGAGATCCCCGCGACCTGGGAATGCCGCTTCTGTGGACAGGAGGCGGCGCTTCTCGACGGCGACGAGCCGGAAGAGAAGAAGATCAAGCCGACGCGCACCCATTGGGACATGCTGATGGAGCGCCGGACGCGCGAGGAGCTGGAGGAGGTGCTGGCCGAACGGCTGGCCGTGCTCCGCTCCGGCGGGATGAACCTCGCGGTACACCCGCGAGACACCCGTAAGAGCGCCTGACACCTCGCTCCCGCCCCGTGCGGGAGGACGCGAAAAGGGACCCTGGTCACCAGGGTCCCTTTCGCGTTGTCCGGGCGTGGTCCGCATGGTCCGCGTGGTCCGCGCGACGGGCCGTTCGGGTGTCGTCCGCGCGACGAGCCCCCGAGGGGCGGGGTGTCCGCCTCTCGGGGGCTCGTACGTCATGACGGTCCGGTCAGCCGGCGATCGGCGGGCGGTAGGTGGTGTCCGGGCCCTGCGGGCCGCGCGGGCCGTCCTCCGGGTCCACGACCTCGCCCTGGACCACCTTGCCGTCCGGGCGGTGGATGCGCAGCTGCTCCTGGAGCCGCATCGCGTCCGCGAACGGGTCGGCCCCGGCGGCGGAGGTGCTGCGCAGCGCCTTGTCCGCGGCCCGGCGCCCGACCGCCCGCCACAGCGCCCGGGTGGGCGGGAAGAGCAGGGTCAGGGCCACCAGGTCCGTCAGGAAGCCGGGGACGATCAGCAGCAGGCCGGCCAGCACGGTCATGCTGGTGCCGGTCTGCGGCTGCTGGGACTGCGGGTTCTTGCTCTGCTCGATCGCCGCCGACAGCGCCTTCAGCCCGGCCCGCTTGATCAGCGAGCCGCCGATCAGGACGCCCGCGACGAGCAGCAGCACGACGGTGAGGCCGCCCAGCCAGGAGCCGACCTGGACCAGCAGCCAGATCTCCAGCACCAGCCAGGCGGTGATCAGCAGCGGCAGCACCCGGCGGAGCCTGCTACGCGGGGCCGGACGGGTGGGGGTAGCTTGCTGGGTCACGGTACGAATCCACTCCAAGCGGTGCTCTGCGCGCCGCACGGGAGGTCCGGGCCGGCTACGGCACCACCTGGTCCAACGATTCCTGCCCGGCCGGTGTTCCGGACGGGGCCTTCCGGCGGCGGCCGACCAGCACCGCCGCGCCGCAGGCCAGCAGGCCGCCGACGGCCAGCGTCCACTCGGGGGCGGCGCCGACCCGGTCGGCCACCGTGGTGCCGTCGCGCAGCGGGACGGTGGCCGACAGCTCGGCCGCGGTCAGCTCCTCGGTGCGCTGCCGGACGCCGCCGTCCGGGCCGATCACCGCGCTGATGCCGCTGGTGGCGGCGATCAGCACCGCCCGGCCGTGCTCGACGGCCCGCAGCCGGCTCATCGCCAGCTGCTGCTCGGGCTGGCCGGTCTTGGCGTAGGTCGCGTTGTTGGTCTGGACGACCAGGACCCGGGCGCCGCTGTCCACGGTGTCGCGGACGATCTCGTCGTACGCGACCTCGAAGCAGATCACGTCGCCGATCCGGGCCGGGCCGAGCTGCATCACGCCGTTGTGGTCGCCGGGGTAGAAGTCCCGGGCGACCCGCTGGAGGCGGGTGATCACCTTCATCAGCTGGGCGCGGAAGGGCACGTACTCGCCGAACGGGACGGGGTGCTGCTTGGTGTAGGAGGCGCCGGGGCCGGTGACCGGGTCCCAGACGATGCCCTCGTTCTGGACGTGCTGCGCGTCCGGGCCGTCCACCAGGGTGCCGACCAGGGTGGGCACGCCGACCGCCTTCACGGCCTCGTCGATCCGCTGGCGGGCCAGCGGGTCGCTGAACGGGTCGAGGTCGGAGGAGTTCTCCGGCCAGATCACGATGTCGGGGCGCTCGACCTTGCCGGCCCTGATGTCGGCGGCGAGCCGCTCGGTGGCCGCGGCGTGGTTGTTGAGGACCATCATCGGGCGGCCCAGGAAGTCCATGCCCGGGTTGGGCACGTTGCCCTGGACGATGGCGACCTTGACGGTGTCGTCGGCGGCCGTGGGCACCGGGACGAGGTAGCCGGCCAGCAGCGCGGCCACCGCCCCGAGCGCCGCCAGCGCGGCCGCCTTCGGGGCCCTGCCGGGCCCGCGCAGCCGCAGGGCGGCCCAGGCCAGCAGGGCGCCCGACAGGGCGACCGCGAAGGTCACCAGCGGCGCGCCGCCGAGCGCGGCCAGCGGGGTGTACGGGGTGGCGGTGTTGGCGAAGGCGAGCCGGCCCCAGGGGAAGCCGCCGAGCGGCAGCCGGTCGCGGGCCCACTCCTGGGTGATCCACAGGCAGGCCGTCCAGAGCGGCCAGCCGGGCAGCCGGGAGGTGACGGCCAGGGCGCCGCCGAGCACGGCCAGGAACAGCGCCTCCACGACCGACAGGCCGATCGTGGCGTCCCAGCCGACCACCCGCAGCCAGCTGAGCAGCATCAGGAAGAACGGCAGGCCGAACGCGAAGCCCGTCCACAGGCCCTGGCGGAAGGTGCGGCCCCGGGTGAGCAGCGACAGCGCGGCGACGCCGAGCAGCGACAGCGGCCACAGGTCGTACGGCGGGAAGGCGAGGGCCAGCAGCAGGCCGGCCAGGGCGGCGAGGCCGGTGCGCGGGAGGCCGGCGCGGACCTTGGCGAGCGCACGGGCTCCGCGGCTCGCCCGGGGCGCCGGCTCCTGCGGCTCGGGGACGGCCTCGGGCCGTTCCTGGGTGACGGGAGTGGCCACCGGCGCACCATCTTCCTGGGGCTTGCTGTTCGGACGCTGTGCGAAGAAGGTACCCCGGAAGGTCGGAGGCCCGTGAGGTCAGGGTGGTAGCGGGGTCAGCGCGGGGTGTAGCGGACCTCCCGCAGCGGCCAGTGCCCGGTGAGCCAGTCGGAGACGGCGCGGTACAGCGGGGCGTCCAGGTGGGCGCGGTCGGCCCGGACCCAGGAGCTGACCGAGACCGCGGACGGGTCCTCGCGGTCCGGGTAGATGTAGACGCAGCCGATGACCTCGTCGCGGTCCGGCTCCAGGACGGTGTAGGTGAAGCCGGTGCGGGCCTCGAAGTCGGCGGCGTGCCGGCGCAGGTCGTCGAGGTTCCGCTCCGGCGGCATCCCGTCGGCGGGCGGCCAGCCGCGGCCGGCCCAGCCGGGGGTGGCGCGGATGTGGGCGATGGAGCCCGTCCAGGCGGCGTGGTCGGAGGCGTTGTGCCGCTCGCCCAGGGGTTCCAGGCGGAACTCCGGGGCGAGCAGCTCGCGCGGGACGGTGAAGTCGGCGGGTACCAGGTCGGTCATGGTGATCAACCTAGGAGGCGACGGCCCGCCGATCCACGGGGTTTACCGCTGGTACACCGTGCGGCCGCGGACGACGGTGCGCAGGCAGGTCGGCAGCGGGTGGCCCGGGGTGAGGTCGGGCAGGCCGGGGGTGCCGGAGCGCGGGTCGGTGGACCAGCCGGCCACCCGGGAGTCGGGGGCCTGGACGACCAGCTCGCCGGCCGCCCAGATCGCGTAGCTGGCGACCGCGCCGGGGACCAGCACGCCGTCCTGGTCCCGGCCGACGGCGCGCCAGCCGCCCCGGGTGTGGGCGGTGAAGGCGGCCCGCACCGAGATCCGGTGGTCCAGGGTCCGGTGGAAGGCCGCCGCGCGGACGGTGCCCCAGGGGTCGAGCGGGGTGACCGGGGCGTCCGAGCCGAAGGCCAGCGGGACGCCGGCCCGCAGCAGCGCGGCGAAGGGGTTGAGGGCGGCCGCGCGCTCGGCGCCCAGGCGCTGGACGTACATGCCCTCGGGCCCGCCCCAGGCGGCGTCGAAGGCGGGCTGGACGGAGGCGGTCAGGCCGAGTTCGGCGAAGGCGGCGACGGCCTCGTCGTCCAGGGCCTCGGCGTGCTCGACGCGGTGGCGCAGGGCCTTGACCCGGTCGGCGCCGACCCGGGCGCCGGCCTCCCGGACGCCCTCGATCACGGCGGCCACGGCCGCGTCGCCGATCGCGTGGAACCCGGCCTGGAGCCCGGCCCCGGTGCAGGCGGCGACGTGGTCGGCGACCTGCCCGGCGGTCAGGTAGGCGGTGCCGGTGTGCCCGGCGTCCGCGTACGGGGCGTGCAGGCAGGCGGTGTGCGAGCCGAGCGCGCCGTCCACGAAGAGGTCGCCGCCGGCGCCCACCGCACCGAGCCGGCGGGCGGTCTCGACACCGCCCAACTCGCCCCAGTAGCCGAAGACTTCGGGCCCCTCACCGGCGGCGGCGAGAGCCAGCAGGGCGGCCAGGTCGGCCTCCGAGGAGATCTCCGGGCCGGCGCACTCGTGCAGGGCGCCGATGCCGAGCTCGGCGGCGCGGGCCAGGGTGGCCCGCTGGGCGCGGCGGCGCTGCTCGGGGGTCAGCCGGGCCAGCGCGGTCCGCCGCACGACGTGGTGGGCGCCCCTGGTGAGCGGGCCCTCGGGGTCGAAGCCGGGCGCCTCGGCCAGGCCCTCGGTGAGGTCGCGCAGCGCCGTGGTGGCGAGGGCGGAGTGCACGTCGGTGCGGGAGAGGTAGAGGGCGGCGCCGCGGGCGGCGGCGTCGAGCTCGGCGAGCGTGGGCGGGCGGCCCTCGGGCCAGCCGCTCTCGTCCCAGCCGTGGCCGATCAGCACCCCGCCGGGCTCGGGCCGGGCGTCGACGAAGGCGGTGACGGCGGCCAGGGCGGCGGCCAGCGAGGGGCTGCCGGTGAGGTCGAGGCCGGTGAGCGCCAGGCCGGTGGCGGTGGCGTGCACGTGGGCGTCCACGAAGGCGGGGGTGACCAGGGCGCCGTCCAGCTCGACGATCTCGTCGGCGGTCGCGGCGTACGCCTCGGCGGCGCCGTCGCTGCCGACCCAGGCGACGTGCCCGCCCTCCACGAGCATCGCGGTGGCGAAGGGGTCGGCGGGGCTGTAGACGGCGCCGCCGCGCAGCAGGACGGTCCGGGGAGTGCGTTCGGTCATGCGGCCTAGTCTGCACCCCGCCCGTTCGCGGTCAGAGCTTCGGGGGTCGTGCCTCGTACGGGGTGGACAGGACGACGGTGGTGCGGGTGGAGACGCCGGCGGCGCTGCGGATGCGGGCCAGCAGGTCCTCCAGGTCGCCGGGGGCGCCGACGCGGACCTTGAGTATGTAGTTCTCGTCCCCGGCGACGCTGTGGCAGGCCTCGATCTCGGGCAGGCCGGCCAGCCGTTCGGGGGTGTCGTCCGGGGCGCTCGGGTCGAAGGGTTTGACCGAGATGAACGCGGTCAGCGCCAGGTCGACGGCGTCGGGGTCGATGATCGCGGTGTAGCCGCGGATCACCCCGCGCTGCTCGAGGCGGCGCACCCGCTGGTGCACCGCCGAGGTGGACAGGCCGGTGGCCTTGCCCAGGTCCGTGTAGCTCATCCGGCCGTCTTCGAGGAGCAGCTGGACAATGCGTTGGTCGAGATCCTCCACAGTGCGCAAACCTACCCGGTCGGGAGCACGGGGGGCGCACGCGGTGGCACGGGGAGGGATCGCAGGTACCGGGCGGGCACATGCCGGGCGAATGTGGCGTCCGGTGTGGCCAAGGACACACCCGGTGCATCACGGTGCACGGGACCGCAGGGTTATGAGTCCTGATCACAGGGAAGTGCTGGTTGTGGCCCTGGACGACCACGCCGGGCCCGATCCTAGGGGGATCCTCATGCCTGCTACTGACCAGCGTGTGCTGGGCGCCGACGAGACCGACGATATGACCGACCGCGAGGACCTCGCGGTCGATTACATGCCGGGCACCGACCCCGGCGAGGCGGAGAACTGGGACATCTTCCGGGTCGACTGCCCCGAGTGCCGCCGCCCGATCGCCCTGGTGGCGGACGAGGACCGGCTGCCGCAGCACGCGCTGCTGCCGACCGCCTGGAACCCCTTCGCCCCCGCGATCTGCCCGGGCTCGGGCACCCCGACGGACGACCTGGCCGAGGTCGAGGCCCCGGAGGACGCCGAACCGGCCCGGATCGACGCGCTGTTCAAGCTCCCGACCGGGCTGGACTGGCGCACCCAGCCGTTCTCGCACGCCGTCGCGCACCGCCCGGTGCGGCTCGCCGCGGTCGGCCAGGCCGCTCCGACCGCGCCCGCCGCCCCGACGGTCGCGACGATGCGGGCCGCCATCCCCGAGCAGCGCCGCCGTCGTCCGGCGCTGACCGCCCGTACCGCCAAGGCGAGCTGACGCTCCGCCGGGAACGCCTCCGGCCGTCACTCCGCACCCTGGAGTGACGGCCGGAGGCCGTGAGGGAGCCGGGCCTGTCCGGTGGGTTTTGTCGGACCCGGCAAGGACCCGCCGGACAGGCCCTGGGCCGTCAGGCCTTCGTGAGGTGGCGGCCGATCACCAGGCGCTGGATCTGGTTGGTGCCCTCGACGATCTGCAGCACCTTGGCCTCGCGCATGTAGCGCTCGGCCGGGAAGTCCTGGGTGTAGCCGTAGCCGCCGAGCACCTGGACGGCGTCGGTGGTCACCCGCATCACCGCGTCGGTGCAGAACAGCTTGGCCATCGCCGCCTCCTTGGAGAACGGGCGGCCGGCGTCCCGCAGCCGGGCGGCGGAGAGGTAGAGCGAACGGCCGGCCTCGATCTGGGTGGCCATGTCGGCGAGCATGAAGGACAGGCCCTGGAACTCGGCGATCGGGCGGCCGAACTGGCGCCGGGTGCGGGCGTAGTCGACGGCGAGGTCGAGCGCGGCCTGGGCCACCCCTATCGCACAGGCGGCGATGCCGAGGCGGCCGGAGTCCAGCGCGGCGAGCGCGATCTGGAAGCCCTGCCCCTCCTCGCCGACCAGCCGCTCGCGGGGCACCCGGGCGCCGTCGAAGTGCAGCTGCGCGGTCGGCGAGGACCACATGCCCATCTTGCGCTCCGGCGGGGCCGCGGACAGGCCCTGCTGGGTGCCGGGGACCAGCAGGCAGCTGATGCCCTTGGGGCCGTCGACGCCGGTGCGCACCAGGGCGCTGTAGAAGTCGGCCTGGCCGCCGTGGGTGATCCAGGCCTTGGTGCCGTTCACCACGTACGTGTCGCCGTCGAGGTCGGCGCGGGTGCGCAGCGCGGCCGCGTCGGAGCCGGACTGCGGCTCGGAGAGGCAGTAGGCGCCGAGCTGCTCGCCGGAGAGCATGGCGGGCAGCCACGTCTCGCGCTGCTCGTCGGTGCCGAAGGTGGCCAGCGCGTGGCAGGAGAGGGTGTGCACGCTGACGCCGAGGCCGACGGCCAGCCAGCCGGCCGCGAGCTCCTCCAGCACCTGCAGGTACACCTCGTAGGGCTGGTCGCCGCCGCCGTACTTCTCGTCGTACGGGAGGGAGAGCAGGCCGGCTTCGCCGAGGGTGCGGAAGACCTCCCGCGGGAAGCGGCCGGCGGCCTCGTCCTCCGCCGCGCGCGGCTGGAGCTCGCGCTGGACCAGGTCCCGGGTGAGGCCCAGCAGCTCGCGGGCCTCCTCGGTGGGCAGCTGGCGCTCCACGGCTTTCACAGGGGAGGGGGTCATGGCGGTGGTCGCCTCCTCGATCGGGGCGCGGGACCGAGGTGTCGGCCGGTCCGGCGTGGGTGTGGCTGGTCGGACCGACCGGCACCGGGTTGCGGTGAACGGCCGTTCACAGTCGTGGCGAAGGCGAGTATGCCCGAAACCCGCGCTGCCGTCACGACCTGCACATATGAACTGGACGCAGTGGCGGGCTACGGCACCGTAGGGTTGACGTTGTGGCTGTATCCGAACCCCTCCCGACCCGATTCCGGCCCGCTCCGGACGACCGGCTGACCGCGCTCGCGGCCGAGTTGCGAGCGCTGCCGCCCTCCTGCGGGCCGGTGCGGCTGGTCGCGGTGGACGGCCACGCGGGCTCCGGCAAGACCACCTTCGCCGGACGGCTGGCGGCGGCGCTCGGCGGGGCCCCGGTGGTCCACCTCGACGACCTGGCCACCCACCGCGAGCCCTTCGGATGGACCGGACGGCTGCGCGAGCAGGTGCTGGAGCCGCTGGCGGCCGGGCGGGACGCCGAGTACCGGGTGTACGACTGGACGCTGCGCCGCTTCGCGGGCACGGCCGCGGTGCCGGCCGCCCCGGTGGTGCTGGTGGAGGGGGTCGGCGCCGGGCGGCGGGCGGTGCGGCCGTGGCTGGCCCGGGTGATCTGGATGGAGCTGGACGCCGTCTCGGCCCGGCGGCGCGGGGAGGAGCGGGACGGGCCGGAACTGGCCGAGTTCTGGGCGGGCTGGGCCCGGGCCGAATCGGCGCATTTCGCCGCCGATCCGAGCCGTCCGCACGCCGTGACGCGGGTCGACGGGGTGACCGGACGGATCGCCCCGGACACCGTCGGTGAATCTTCAACCAACGCCTTGACCTGCGACATCGCCAGGATCTAGGTTCTCCTCAGCCACCGGAACACCAGATTCCGGTTGCCTCGGACCCGGTGCCCCCGGCTTGTTCCCCCGTGAGCCGGGGGCGCCGTCCGGTCCCCTTCCGAAACCCGCTCCCCCGCCGCCCGTTTCGTCGCCCGTTTCGTCGCCCGGCCGCTCAACGGCCGCTCGTGCGATCGCATTTGCCCCTGTGCGGCACCCTTCCGGATCAGCGCCGCGCCGGTACGATTCCTGGCAGGCGCAGTTGCGCCACAGGGGGTCGACGACCACCGGCCAGGCTAGGCGCAGGCAACCCGCCGGCCGAGCCCCGGGCCGCACCGCGGGGGGCGTGAGTGACGACGGTGGACAGTTCCGACAGCACGGCGGGCGGGCCCGACCGGCTCGCCGACCGCGCCTGGCTGCGCGCCATGGACGCGTACACGGCCGGTGCGTACACCCGGGCCGAGGAGGAGTTCCGGGCCGCCGTCCGGCTGGACCCGGGCATGGCCGACGCCTGGCTCGGACTGCACGCGCTGCGCAGCGACACCTCGGCCGCGCTGCTGGCCATGTACCGCAACCAGAAGCGGTTCGGCGAGCAGCGGCGACTGCACCGACGGCCGCTCAGTTCCTGGTACTGGCTGGGCTGGTGGGTGCAGCCGGTGCTGGAGGACGCCCGCGACCTCGCGCTGGCGCACGCCTCGCACTGGCTGGACGGGCGCCACCTGGCCGAGCTGGACCGGGCGTTGGAGCAGTGTCCGGCGCCCAGCGAGGACCCGTCCGCCCGCTTCCTGTACGCCTGCCGGTCCTACCTGCTCAAGGACTGGGAGCAGCTGATCCGGGACACCGACCGCCTGCTGGACGACCCGCTGCTCGGCATCGAGGCCGGGCTGTTCGCCGGCATGGCGCGGGTGCGCCTCGACATGTGCGCCCAGGCGCAGGCCCCGCTGGCCGCCTCGCTGGCCCGCTGCCGCTCCGAGCAGCCGCAGCGCAAGGAGCTGCGGTACTGGCTGGCCCGGGCGTACGAGGGGGCCGGGCGCAGCGCCGCGGCGCTGCCGCTCTACCGGGCGGTGCACCGGGCGGACCCGGCGTTCATGGACACCGCGACCCGGCTGACGGCCATCTCGGCCGAGGACGCGCTCGCCGACGGCCTCGTGGACGCCATCGCGGACGGGCTGGCCAACGGGCTCGCGGACGGGCTGACGGCGGGCGGGAGCCCGGGTGCGGCCGACGCCGCCGCACCGGGCGGGCCGGGTGCCGACCCCGGCTACCTGGACGACGCCGGATACCCCGAACTGCCCGGGTACGGGGAGGAGTTCGCGGACGCGGCCGGGCCTGGCGGCGCGACCGTCCCCGGCGACGGGCTGTCGAGCGACGGAGTGCCCGGCGGGCTGTCGAACGGCCTGGCGTCGAACGGCGGCGGTCCCTCGGTGGACGCCGGACTGGTGGACGGCCCCCCGGCGGACGGGGCCCTGGCCGGCGGCGCCCTGCTGGACGGGCCCGTGACCGGCGGCGCCCGGCTGGACGGCGCCCCGGCCGACGGCGCTCCGCAGGCCGCCGGGGAGCGCTCCGGCTCGGGCGCCCCGACCGGCCCCGCCGTACCGCCGCTGCCCGCCCTCGGCCGGGTGCAGCCCCGGACCGCCGCCGTGCCGGAGCTCCGGTCCGCCGGCGACGAACGGGAGTTGGACGCGGCCCTGGCCGAACTCTCCCTGATGGTCGGCCTGGAGCCGGTCAAGCGCCAGGTGCGGGCGCTGTCCGCCCAGTTGAGAATGTCGCGGCTGCGGGCCGAGCAGGGCCTGCCCGTCCAGCCGCCGAAGCGCCACTTCGTCTTCTCCGGCCCCTCGGGCACCGGCAAGACCACCGTGGCCCGGATCCTCGGCCGGGTCTTCCACGCCCTCGGCCTGCTCTCCGGCGACCACCTCGTGGAGGCCCAACGCGCCGACCTGGTGGGCGAGTTCCTCGGCCAGACGGCCGTGAAGGCGAACGAGCTGATCGACTCCGCGCTGGACGGCGTGCTGTTCATCGACGAGGCGTACAGCCTCTCCAACTCCGGCTACACCAAGGGCGACGCGTACGGCGACGAGGCGCTCCAGGTGCTGCTCAAGCGCGCCGAGGACAACCGGGACCGGCTGGTGGTGATCCTGGCCGGCTACCCCGAGGGCATGAACCGGCTGCTCGCCACCAACCCCGGCCTCAACTCCCGCTTCACCACCCGGGTCGACTTCCCCAGCTACCGCCCCGGCGAGCTGACCGCGATCGGCGCCGCGCTGGCCGGCCGGGACGGCGACGGCTGGGACGAGGACGCCGCCGAGGAGCTGGCCAGCATCTGCACCCACGTGGTCCGCGAGGGCTGGATCGACGAGCTGGGCAACGGCCGGTTCATCCGCACCCTGTACGAGAAGTCCTGCGCCTACCGGGACCTGCGGCTGACGCTGCTGCGCGAGCCGCCGGGCCGGGAGGACCTGGCCACCCTGCGGCTGCCGGACCTGGTCCAGGCGTACGGGGAGCTGATCGACGGCCGGAGCTGATCCCCGCACCGGCCCCCTGCTCAGCCCCTGAGGAGCGCGGCCTCCCGCTCCCGGTCCAGCCCGACCCTGACCCGGTCGCTCCGCTGCGGCGCGCTGCCGCCGATGGACCGCAGCCAGGCCCAGGTGGACTCGACGGTCTCGGCGACCGGGCGGCAGCGCAGCCCGGCGCCGAGCGCGCGCTCGACCGAGCCGGTGTGCAGGAAGTCGTACAGCTCGCCGGGCGCCAGCCAGATCGGCAGCTCGGTCCACGGCTCGACGCCCGCCGCGAGGATCCGCTCCGGGTCCGTCCAGCGCAGTTCGGCGTCCGAGCCGGTGGCCCGTACGCAGGCCTCCAGCAGCTCGCCCATGGTGGCGTGGCCGGACGGGCCGACCAGGTTGTACGGGCCGCCGAGCCGGGCCGCCGAGGCGTCCAGGAGCCAGGCCGCGAGGTCGCGCACGTCGATGTACTGGAGGGCCAGGTCGCGCGGCCCGGGGGCGAGCACCGGGCCGCCCTCGGCGATCCGGTTGAGCCACCAGGGCAGCCGGCCGATGTCCTCGTGCGGGCCGATGATCAGCCCGGCCCGGGCGAGCAGCGCCCGCCCGCCGAACTCCGCCTCCAGCGCCAGCTCCGCGCCGCGCTTGGCCTCGGCGTAGGGCACCTCGCCGGTGAGGTCCGGGGAGGAGACGACCACCGACGCGGCCTCGCCGGCCCCGGCCGCCAGCGGGTGGTCGTACACCGACCGGCTGGAGACGTAGGCGTAGTGGCCGACCCGGCCGTTCAGGAGGCGGGCGCTGTCGCGCACCGCCGCGGGGGCCCAGGACCAGGTGTCCACCACCGCGTCCCACTCCCCCGTGCCGAGCGCCGCGAGGCCGTCCGGCGCGGTGCGGTCGCCCGTCAGCACCCGGACGCCCCCGGGCGCGGGCTGCGTGCCGCGGTTGAGGGCCGTCACCTCCCAGCCCCTGGCCAGCGCCTCCTCGGCGACGACCCGTCCGACGAACCCGGTTCCACCCAGCAGGAGAAGTCTCATGCCGACCACCCTGCTACCAGGGTGGCCGGCATGGGAACGGGTGCATGCTCAGGGCAGAATCGCCAGGAGCGGACACGCCGTCGGCGAAAGCCGGAACTCTCCGGGGAGGCGCCGGCCGACGGGCGTCAGGCCGTGGCGCGGTGGTCCGGGTCGTGCATCTCGCCGACCAGCTCCTCCAGCACGTCCTCCAGCATGACCACGCCGAGCGTGCGCCCGTCCTGGTCCAGCACGGCGGCCAGGTGGCAGGTGGCCCGGCGCATCGCGCCGAGGGCGTCGTCCAGCGGGAGGCTGCCGCGCAGCACCGTGATCGGCCGCCACAGGCGGGCCGGGACGGGTGCCGAGGGGTCGTCCACGTCGAGGATGTCCTTGAGGTGGACGTAGCCGAGGTAGCCGTGGCCGGCCGGGTCGCCGTCGGTGACCGGGAAGCGCGAGAAACCGGTGCGCAGCGCCAGCTCCTCGACCTCGGCGGCGGTCGCCTTGGTGTCCACGGTGACCAGCTGCTCGGGCTTGAGCAGCACCTCGGTGACCGGGCGGCGGCCCAGCTCCAGGGCGTCCTCCAGGCGCTCCTGGCGGCTCTCGTCGAGCAGCCCGGCGTCCCGGGAGTCCGCCAGCAGGTACATCAGCTGCTCGGTGGTGAAGACCGACTCGACCTCGTCCTTGGCGTCCACCCGGAACAGCTTCAGGATGCCGTTGGCGGAGGCGTTCAGCGCCCGGATCACCGGGGCGAGCCAGCGGGCCAGCCGGTCCAGCGGCGGGCCGAGCCAGAGCGCGGCCTTCTCCGGGCCGGCCATGGCCATGTTCTTCGGCACCATCTCGCCGAACACCATGTGCAGGAAGACCACGAGGGCGAGCGAGATGCCGAACGAGAGCGGGTGCATCAGGCCGGACGGGACGCCGATCGCGTGGAACGGGCCCTCCAGCAGCGAGGCGATGGTCGGCTCGGCGAGGGCGCCGAGGCCCAGCGAGCAGACCGTGATGCCGAGCTGGGCGGCGGCCAGCATCGCCGAGACGTTGGACAGCGCGTGCAGCACGGTGCGGGCGCGCTTGTGCCCGGCCTCGGCGAGCGGCTCGATCTGGCTGCGGCGCACCGACACCACGGCGAACTCGGCGCCGACGAAGAAGGCGTTGCCGAGCAGGAGCAGCAGCGCGACGGCCAGTTGCAGGGCGGTCATCGGCCCTCCTCCCGGCCCTCGTCGAAGCGCGCGGGCGCGGTGGTGCGCTCCACCCGGACCTCGGTGGTGCGGTGGCGGTCGACACCGGTCACGGTGAACCGCCAGCCGGGCAGCTCGGCCTGCTCGCCCACCTCGGGGAGCTTGCCGAGCAGGTCGGCGACCAGGCCGGCCAGGGTCTCGTACGGACCGTCCGGGGCGTTCAGGCCGATCCGCTCCAGCTGGTCGATCCGGGCGCGGCCGTCGGCCTCCCAGACCGGCAGGCCGTTGACCGGCGGCAGCGGGAACAGCTCGGGGTGGTCGTCGGGGTCGTGCTCGTCCTGCACCTCGCCGACGATCTCCTCGACGATGTCCTCGACGGTGACGACGCCGGCGGTGCCGCCGTACTCGTCGACCACGATGGCCATCGGCTGGAGGCGGCGCAGCTGGTCGAGCAGCCGCTCGGCGGGCAGCGTCTCGGGCACCAGCAGCGGCGGCGAGGCCAGCTCGGCGACCCGCACCAGGCCGCGCCGGGCGGCCGGGACGGCCAGGGCGTCCTTGAGCGTGACGATGCCGGTGACCTCGTCCAGGCTGTCGGTGTGCACCGGGAAGCGGGACAGGCCGGTGGCCCTGGTCAGGTTGATGACGTCGGAGGCGGTGGCGTCGCGCTGGAGCGCGGCCACGTCGACGCGCGGGGTCATCACGGACTCGGCGGTCAGCTCGCTCAGCGCGAGGGTGCGGACGAACAGGGTCGCCGACTCCTCGTCTATCGCGCCGGCCTTGGCCGAGTGACGGGCCAGCGAGACCAGCTCGTCGGGGGTGCGGGCGTGCCCCAGCTCCTCCTGCGGCTCGACGCCGAAGGCCCGTACGGTCCGGTCGGCGGTGCCGTTGAGGAAGCTGATCAGCGGGCGGCAGACCCGGGAGAAGGCCATGTGCGGGGCGGCGACCGCGCGGGCCACCTGGAGCGGGCGGGAGATCGCCCAGTTCTTCGGCACCAGCTCGCCGATCACCATCTGGACGACGGTGGCCAGCACCATGCCGACGATCACGGAGACGCCGCGGGCGGCCGAGTCGGGCACGCCGATGCCGGACATCACGGGTGCGAGCAGGGTCGACAGGGCCGGCTCGGCGAGCATGCCGACCACCAGCGAGGTGACGGTGATGCCGAGCTGGGCGCCGGAGAGCTCGAAGGAGAGGTGCCGCAGGGCCCCGGCGACGCGGCGGGACTTGGCGTCGCCCGTCTCCGCGGAGCGTTCCACCTCACCGCGCTCGACGGTCACGAAGGCGAACTCGGCAGCCACGAAGAGGCCGTTGGCGAGGATCAGGAGAACGGCTGCGAGCAACAGCAGCCAGGCGGTGATCACAGTGCCGCCTGCCTTCCGGGGAGCGGAAGCGAGGCGGCGCAGGTACTACCGGACGGATCGTCCATCGAGGGGGAGTGTCACTCCTCTGGTCGGGTTCGGGCACTCGATTTTCGGGCAGGGCGAACTTTGCCCTGCTTTTACCAGCGTAGACCATACCCGGATGGGCGTAGGAAGCCCGTTCGGCCCGCCGGGGGCGGGGAACCCCAGGTGGGGGGACGTCCGCCCGGGTGCGGGCCGGGGCGCGGGCTCAGGCCTGGTGCAGGCCTTCGGGCCCGGGAGCGGGCTCAGGCCCGGTGCAGGCCTTCGGGCCCGGGAGCGGGCTCAGGCCTGGGCGTGGTGCTCGACCAGGTCGCGCAGCGCCCGGGCGTCCGCGATCGCCTGGTCCTTGCCGACGCCGGACTGGATGCCGACCGCGGCGAGCGAGGTGCCGTCGGCGAGGTCGAGGGTGGCCCACGGGTCGCCCTGGCGGAAGTTGACCCGGACGATCTCGGCCCAGGCCAGCCGGCGCCGGCGGACGAAGTTGACCACCGTCACGCCCTCCGCGTCGGCGCTCACCTTGGGGCGGGCCAGCATCAGGCCGACGCCGGCGAACAGCAGGCCGCTGGCCATCATCATGATCCGGTCGTTGAGCTGCCAGTTCTCCGGGAGCAGCACGGCCATCGCGGAGAACAGCACCACCATCAGCACGCAGACCGGCAGCAGTACGGCGCGGGTGCGGCGCGGAGCCCAGGTGACGGGGAACTGGACGGACGGCGTGGACACGTGGGTTCTCCGGGGGTGGTTCTGGGGGCGGCAGCACGGCGGGGCGGGGACGCCGACCGGCGTCCCCGCCCCATTGAACCGTTCTTTACCCGCGCTCGGGCGGGCGGGTCAGAGGCGGCAGGCGTGGATGTTGGTGACCAGGATGGCCCGGGCGCCGATGCCCCAGAGGTCGTCCATGATCTGCTGGGCCTCCTTGCGGAGCACCATCGACCGCACCGCGACCCAGCCCTCGGTGTGCAGCGGCGAGACGGTCGGCGACTCCAGGCCCGGGGTGAGCGCGACGGCCGCGCCGACCTTCTCGGCGCGGATGTCGTAGTCCATCAGCACGTAGCGGCGGGCCACCAGCACGCCCTGGAGGCGGCGCAGGAACTGCTCCACCCGGGTGTCCTCGCCCGCGCCCTTGGGCCGGATCACCACGGAGTCGGAGACCAGGATCGGCTCGCCGAACACCTCCAGGCCGGCGTTGCGCAGGCTGGTGCCGGTCTCCACCACGTCGGCGATCACGTCGGCGACGCCCAGCTGCACCGCGGTCTCGACCGCGCCGTCCAGCTTGGTGACCGTCGCCTTCACGCCGTGGTCGGCCAGGTGCTGCTCGACCAGGCCGGTGTACGAGGTGGCGATCCGCAGGCCCTCCAGGCCCTTGACGTCCTCGACGTCCACGCCCTCGGGGCGCGCGAAGCGGAAGGTCGACCCGGCGAAGCCGAGGGCGAGTACCTCCTCGGCGTTGGAGTGCGAGTCCAGCAGCAGGTCGCGGCCGGTGATGCCGACGTCGAGGCGGCCGGAGCCCACGTACACCGCGATGTCGCGCGGGCGCAGGAAGAAGAACTCCACCTCGTTGTTCGGGTCGACGAGGACGAGCTCCTTGGGGTCCTTCCGCTGGCGGTAGCCGGCCTCATGGAGCATCTCCGCCGCGGGACCCGAGAGCGAACCCTTGTTGGGGACGGCGATGCGCAGCATGGGAGGTTGCTTCCTTACCTGTTCGGAGGATGGGGGTGCTCGGGAGAGCGGGGGTGTCTAGAGGTACTTGTAGACGTCGTCGAGCGTCAGTCCGCGGGCGATCATCATCACCTGGAGGTGGTAGAGGAGCTGCGAGATCTCCTCCGCCGTCTGCTCGTCCGTCTGGAACTCGGCGGCCATCCAGACCTCGGCGGCCTCCTCGACGACCTTCTTGCCGATCGCATGGACGCCCTGCTGGACGAGCTGCGCGGTACGGGAGGACGAGGGGTCGCCGGTGGCGGCCTTCTGCTGGAGCTCGGCGTAGAGCTCCTCGAATGTCTTCGAAGCCATGATGGGGCCACCTTACGGCGTGCGGGCGGACGGACGGTAAACGGTCCCGGAGCGTGGACAGTCGGGTGGACGTCCGCGCTCCGGGACCGGACGGACCGGGTGCGGCCCCGTGTCAGAGCGCGGCGCGCAGCGCCACGACGGTGGCGACGGCGGCGGTGACGGCCTCGTGGCCCTTGTCCTCGGCGGAGCCGGGCAGGCCGGCGCGGTCGATCGCCTGCTCCTCGTTGTCGCAGGTCAGCACGCCGAAGCCGACCGGGACGCCGGTGTCCACGCTGACCTGGGTGAGGCCGCTGGTGGCCGCCTGGCAGACGTAGTCGAAGTGCGGGGTCCCGCCGCGGATCACCACGCCGAGGGCGACCACGGCGTCGTAGCCGCGCTCGGCGAGGCGCTTGGCGGCGACCGGCAGCTCGAAGGTGCCGGGCACCCGCAGCACGGTCGGCTCGGCGACGCCCAGCTCCTTGAGCGCGCGGTGCGCGCCGTCCAGCAGGCCGTTCATCACCGTGTCGTGCCACTGGGCGGCGACGACGGCGACCTTGAGGCCGGCGGCGCCGTCGATGGTCAGCTCGGGGGCTCCGTGACCGCTCATGTTCTCTTCCGTTCTCTGGTGTCGTCGCTGGTTCTGAGGTGTGCGGCTTCAGGAGCCGAGGCCGGGCAGGTCGTGGCCCATCCGGTCGCGCTTGGTGCGCAGGTAGCGCAGGTTGTGCTCGCCGGGCGCGATCTCGACCGCTTCGCGCCCCTTGACCTTGAGCCCGTGCTCGGTGAGCGCGGTCAGCTTCTGCGGGTTGTTGGTGAGCAGGGTGAGCGAGCGGACGCCGAGGTCCACCAGCATCTGGGCCGCGATGCTGTAGTCGCGGGCGTCGGCGGGCAGGCCGAGGTCCAGGTTGGCGTCGACGGTGTCCCGCCCCCGCTCCTGCAGCTCGTACGCGCGCAGCTTGTGGGCCAGGCCGATCCCCCGCCCCTCGTGGCCGCGCAGGTACAGCACCACGCCGCGCCCGGCCTCGGCGACCCGCCGCAGCGAGGCCTCCAGCTGCGGGCCGCAGTCGCAGCGCAGCGAGCCGAAGACGTCACCGGTCAGGCACTCGGAGTGGACCCGCACCAGGACATCCTCGCCGTCCGGCAGCCGCCCCTCCGCGTCCAGGCCGCCGGCCACCAGCGCGAGGTGCTCGACGCCGTCGATGGTCCCCCGGTAGCCGACGGCGGTGAACTCCCCGTGCACGGTGGGCAGGCCGGTGGCGGCGGCCCGGTCGACGTGCAGCTCGGTACGGCGGCGGTAGGCGATCAGGTCCTCGATGGAGATGATCGCCAGGCCGTGCTCGCGGGCGAAGGCGACCAGCTCGGGCAGCCGGGCCATGGTGCCGTCGTCGTTGACCACCTCGGCGATCGCGCCGGCCGGCGGCAGCCCGGCGAGCCGGGCCAGGTCGACGGCGGCCTCGGTATGGCCGGGGCGGACCAGCACGCCGCCCTCGACGGCGCGCAGCGGGAAGACGTGCCCGGGGCGGGTGAGGTCGCCGGGCTCGGTGCCGGGCGAGGACAGCAGCCGTACGGTGCGGGCGCGGTCGGCGGCGGAGATGCCGGTGTCGACCCCCTCCCGGGCGTCCACCGAGACGGTGTACGCGGTGCCCTTGCGGTCCTCGTTGACCTGGGTCATCGGCGGGAGCTTGAGGCGGTCCAGCTCCTCGCCGGTCATCGGGGCGCAGATCACGCCGGAGCTGTAGCGGACGGTGAAGGCCATCAGCTCGGCGGTCGCGGCGGACGCGGCGAAGACGATGTCGCCCTCGTTCTCGCGGTCCTCGTCGTCGACCACGACCACGGCGCGGCCGAGCGCGATGTCGGCGATCGCCCGCTCGACCGGGTCGAGGACGAGCTCGGGGTCGGAGTCGGGCCCGGTGGCCCCGTTGCTGGACTGGTTCTCGGTCATCTCGGTCATACCGTGGCTCCCTGCGGGACGGTGGCGGACTTGGCGCGCGGCTCACGGGTGCTCAGCCACCAGGACCGCAGGCCGAGCAGCACCAGGACGAAGTAGACGGAGTAGGTGAGGCCGGAGAAGGTGTAGCCGCTGTTGAAGGCGAACGGCACGCCGACCGCGTCGACCGCGATCCAGGCGAACCAGAACTCCACCCAGCCGCGGGCCTGGGCGACCATCGCGGCCAGCGTGCCGACGAAGACGTAGGCGTCCGACCAGGGGCTCCAGGACAGGCTGGGGTAGGACGTGAAGAGCAGGGCGAGCGCGACCGTGCCGGCCGCCGTACCCGCCGCCAGCGCGATCCGCTCGCGCCAACTCGCGAACCGTACGGCGATCGTGCCGCCCTCGCGGCGGCCCCGCTGCCACTGCGCCCAGCCCCAGGCGGCGGTGACGATCACGATCAGCTGCTTGCCGATCAGGCCGGGGACGTGGCCGCCGAGGTAGGCCGCGATCAGCACCGCGCCGGACAGCAGCTGGACCGGCCAGCTCCAGACCGAGCGGCGCCAGCCGAGCGCGAGCCCGCCGAGGCCGAGGATGTTGCCGAACATGTCGGCCCACTTGACGTGTTCGCCGAGGACGGTGAACGCCTCGCCGCTGAGCCAGCTCACTCGGACTCCCCCGGGGTTCCGTCGACCGGCAGGCCGGACGGGGTGGACAGGCTGGAAAGGTCGGACGGGTGGGGCGGGTTGGAAAGGTTCGGCAGGTTCGGGAAGTCGGGCAGGGTGCGGGACTCCAGGAGGCGCTCGACGTACTTCGCGAGCACGTCCACCTCCAGGTTGACGCCCTCCCCGACGGTCTTGGCGCCGAGCGTGGTCAGCGCGAGGGTGGTCGGGATGAGGCTGACGGTGAAGCTGTCCGCGGCCGCCTCCACCACGGTCAGGCTGACACCGTCGACCGTGATCGAGCCCTTCTCCACCAGGTAGCGGGAGATCGTGCCGGGCAGCGAGAACCGCAGCACCTCCCAGCGCAGCTCGCCCGCCGCGTCGCGCTCGCCCGGCTCGCGGCTCAACAGCCGCCCGGTGGCGTCGACATGGCCCTGGACGAGGTGGCCGCCCAGCCGGGCGCCGAGCGCCATGGCGCGCTCCAGATTGACCCGCGAGCCGGGCGCCAGCTCGCCGAGGCTGGAGCGGTGCAGCGTCTCGGCCATCACGTCGGCGCTGAACTCACCGGTGCCGGCGGCCAGTTCCGCCGGGCTGTCGACGACGGTCAGGCACACGCCGTTGACCGCGATGGAGTCGCCGTGCCGGGCACCCGTACAGACCACCGGGCCGCGCAGGCGGATCCGCGAGGAGTCGCCGATCTCCTCGATCGACACGACCTCGCCGAGCTCTTCGATGATGCCGGTGAACACCCGGGTTCTCCTCGCGCTTGGGGCGCGGACTCCGGGGCGGCATGGGAGATGACACGGACGGGCACCGGCGCACGGACCCGGGACACACCCGTCGCCGGGGATGCCAAAGCCACCGGGAGATCGCTCGCCCGGCACGGGAGACACCGCTCCCGTCGTTCACCTGACCGGGGCCCGGGAGGCAGTCTCCTGCCAGTGGACCCACGGGTACTGCTCTTCGTCCGCCCGCGCACGCCTCCCATCCGGACTTTAACCGTCGGTCCAGGAATTTCACCTGGTCAACCGGCCGCTGGCTGCGGACGGGTCGCGGACTGTAACCGCCGGTTCGGATTTTCACCGACCCCGGAGTGCGCTGAACGTCACTGCTTGATGCCGTCATTGTGCCACGGTCGGCGCAAGGGCAGGGAGGGCCTCCGGCTGTGGTCTGTTTCACGGGCTTGCGGGGAATGCGCGGCGGGGTGCTACCGCGGCTCCGCCGGGGGGCGAGCGTACGTTGGAGGGCCATGTGCGCGGGGGTGCGCGTGTTCGGCGGGCCATGCGCTCGGAGGGCCGCGGCTCAGAGGGCCGCGGGGGCGGTGATCGACGTGAAGTGGGTGACCTCCGGCGGGTGGGCGAGGTAGCTCAGCTCGCCCTCCGACCAGACCGGCCGGATCCGCCACATCGGCCCCGCGTACCCGCGCAGCGCCTCCTCGTCGCGCCAGCGGCTCAGCACCAGCACCCGGTGCCCGTCCTCGGACACCGAGCGCAGCAGCTCGCCGCCGAGGCAGCCGTCGGTCCGCCCGAGCTGCGGGATCACCTGGGCGGCCAGGTGCGCGCAGAACTCCTCGATGCGACCGGCCGAGACCTGCCCGGCCCAGATCCTGACGATCACGACCACCACCTCCGGCTGCGGCTGGCGTCCCGCGCCCGGGCATCCCTCGCCCGGGCGCGCTGACCACTGACCCGGCGGTCCCCGCCCGGCGAGCCCCGAGCCAGTGGTCCCTGGCCCCCATTATGAGCGGAAAACCGCTGGTGGGGAGGGGTGGAGCCGGAATTTCACGGAGGGTTGCCAGGGCCCGGGGAACGGGGTGCGCCGAGCGGCCTCGGCTACATTCCCGGTATGACGACCACACCGGAATCTGTCGTTTCGTCAACCACCGCAACCACCGCGCCGAACCGGCCGGGCAGCCTGTTCGACGCCCTCCACGCGGGCGCGCTCAGCGATCCCGCCCAGCTGCGCGAGATCTACGAGCAGCCCGGCGACCAGGCGCGCCGCAAGCAGGTCGACCACCTGCACGAGGTCGCCCAGCGCCTGATCGCCTGCTCCCCGCTGGTCTTCGTGGCCAGCGCGGACGCCGCCGGGCGCTGCGACGTCTCCCCGCGCGGCGGGCCGGCCGGGCTGGTCTCGGTGCTCGACGAGTACACCCTGGCCATTCCGGACGCCACCGGCAACAAGCGCTTGGACACCCTGCACAACATCCTGGAGACCGGCCGGGTCGGGCTGCTCTTCGTCGTCCCCGGCCGGGACGCCACCCTGCGGGTCAACGGGCGGGCCTGCGTCTCGACCGACCCGGAGCTGCTGCGGCAGCTGACCGCCGTCGGCAAGCCGCCGCGCAGCGCCATCGTGGTCGCCGTCGAGGAGGTGTACGGGCACTGCCCGAAGGCCTTCCTGCGCTCCTCGGCGTGGAAGCCGGAGAACTGGCTCGCCAAGGACGAGCAGCCGAGTTCGGCGGAGGTCACGCTCTCGCACCTGCGGGACGAGTCGCTGACCGTGGAGATGATCGAGCAAATCGAGCGGGAGGCGCTGCTGTACCGGTACGAGTGAGGTAGCGGGGACTTCTCCGCTCGGGGTCCCCGTCTCGCCGTGAGTGGCCGGCGGTCGGTTTGGCGGGTGCTCGGCGAGGTGCTCGGCAAGGTGCCCGGCGGCCGGCCCGGGTGGGTCGGGCGCCGGGCCGCGCGCCCGGCCTGAGCCTCGGGGCTCCGGCCGCCCCGGGCTCAGGCCGCCTCGGGTTCAGGCGGCGGTGGGCTCAGGCCGCCTTGGGTTCAGGCGGCGGTGGGCTCAGGCCGCCTTGGGTTCAGGCGGCGGTGGGCTCAGGCCGCCTTGGGAAGGTCCACCACGGGCGCGCCGTCGGCGGCCCGCTGGACCGCCTCGACGCCCTTGTGGGCCGCGTCCTTGCTGGCGTAGCCCTGGCCGGTGGCGACGATCTCGCCGTTGCCCGCCTTGAGCCGGAACCGGTACTTGCCACCGGCGTCCTGATAGACCTCGAACTTGCCCGACATCGGGGCCACCTCCTCGCGGGGCCTCCTCGTGGAGCGCTCGATGCGCCCGCTGTCCGGCCCCCGGCGCCACCGTGCGCCCGGCACCGCCCAGGCCGCACCCGGGCGGCGGCCGGACGGGTGATGCCGGGCCCACCGGGGTTTGCGGAGGTGCCGGGGCGGCCGGCCGGTGGTTTGAATGGACGGATGGACTGCGTCTTCTGTGCGGTGGTGGCGGGCGAGGAGCCGGCGCACCGGGTGCTGGACGACGAGGTGGCGGTGGCCTTCCTGGACCGCCGGCCGCTGTTCCCCGGGCACGTCCTGGTCGTGCCGCGCGCCCACCACCCGACGCTGGCCGACCTGCCCGCCGCCGAGGTCGGGCCGTTCTTCCTGCGGGTGCAGCGGGTGGCGGGGGCCGTCGAGCGCGGGCTGGGCGCGGCGGGCAGTTTCGTGGCGGCGAACAACCGGATCAGCCAGTCGGTGCCGCACCTGCACGTCCACGTGGTGCCGCGCAATCCGAAGGACGGGCTGCGCGGGTTCTTCTGGCCCCGGCGGCGGTATCCGGACGAGGCGGGGGCGGCGGAGGTCGCGGCCCGGCTGCGGGAGGCGCTGGAGGAGTGACGGGGGCGGGGCTCCGGCTCCGTGCCCTGCCGTGGGGATCGCGCGGGGGGTCGGTTGGGGGTCGGCGGAGGTCGGCTGGGGGCCGGTTGGGTCGTACCTCCGCAGGAGCATCGGCGGGGTCGATATCGTTTTCCGGGCGGACGATCCGGCCGAACCGGGCGCCTAGGCTCGCGAGCATGAACGAACTCGCCTGTCTCGTGCAGCAGACGGCCGACCGGCTCGCGGGCCGACACGTCGGCGCGGTGGTCGCCGGGCTGGCCGGCGACGACGTGGAGATCCGGGGTGCCGGGCGGACCGGTCCGGGCGGTGGGATACCCGGGCCGCACACGCTGTTCGACATAGGCTCCGTCACCAAGGTGTTCACCTCGCTCGTGCTCGCACGGCTGGCGCTCGACGGAGCCGTCCGGCTGGACGAACCGCTCGCCGAGGTGCTCACGGGGGCCTCGGGCGGTCGGGCCGTCGTCCCGACCAGGGGCCCGCAGCCGATCACCCTGCGGCACCTCGCCACCCACACCTCTGGGCTCCCCCGGCTGCCCCGGGGCATGCTGGCGCAGTCACTGCTGTCCCCCAACAAGCCCGATCCGTACGCCGGTTGCACCACCGAGCGGGTGCTCGACGGGCTCGCGCGGACGCGGCTGCGGACCGCGCCCGGGCGCGGCTTCCGCTACTCCAACCTCGGCGCGGGGCTGCTCGGCCTGGCCCTCGCGCAGCGGTCCGGCGTCGGGTACGAGGAGTTGGTGGCGCGCGAGGTCTGCGCACCGCTGGGCCTGGTGGACACCTGCGTGCGGTCGGACGAGGAGCAGTCCGCGCGGCTGGCGCACGGGCACACGCCGGGCGGCCGGCCGGTGCCGCACTGGAGCTTCGGGGCCGTGCCCGGCATGGGCGGGCTCCGGTCGACCGCCGCCGACCTGGTGGTGTTCCTGCGGGCCCAACTCGCCGCCGGGCGCGAGCCGGAGGCGCCGCTGTCGGCCGCGATCGCCCTCACCCGGGAGACCCGCCACCGGGTCAACCCCTTCGCCTGGACGCACCTGGGCTGGCTCGGGCACCGGCTGCACACCCAGCAGGGCGGGCACCTCCAGATCTGGCACAACGGGGGCACCGGCGGGTTCCGTTCGTTCGTGGCCTTCGACCCGGAGAAGCGGGTCGGCGCCGCGGTGCTGGCCAACACCCGCCGGTCGGTCGATCCGGCGGGCACGGCGCTGCTGCGCGGGCTGCAGATCGGGTTCGCGACGACGGGGTGAGGGCGGTGGCGGGGGTTCCGGCGGTGACGGGTGACGGCGGGGCTGCCGCTCGCCCGCGGCGGGGATTTCCGTCGGAATGTGCCGATCGGCACTGTCGGCGGGCGCGGTGAGGAGTCGATCCTGGGCATCCGATGGTTGCGGCCCTCCTGAGGGGTTGCCGCGGAGCGGAGGGAGCTCGGTATGACGGTGGTGCGGGCGCCCGGGCGGGCGTTGCGGCCCCGCCCAGGGGCACCTGGGCCGTTCGTCCCCACCCCCGTGGCGGGCGGCTGCGGCCGGGGCGCGATGATGGCGGGGTCTAACCAGGCCAAAAGGTGCTGATTGGCACTGTCGCCGGGGGCGGCGCGCGGTCGATGCTGGGGTTCTGGAAGTCGCGGTTCCGTTGGGGGAGCCCTCCGACTGAGCCGAGTGAAAGGGGGCCGACGTGGCGGTGACGTGGTCGCCGACGCGGGTGCGGTCGGCGGGTGCGACCGGTTCTGCCGACCTGGCCGCTTCTGCCGGTGCAGCCGGCGTGGCTGGTGCGGCCGGCGCTGCCGGTCGACTGGGCCCGGTGCTGCGGGTGCACAGACGGTTCCGGCCGCTGTCCTGGCCGGCGCGGGTGTGGTTGCACTCCTGCGGGGTGGCCGTCTCCGTGGTGGTCTGTCTGGCGCTCGGCGAGTGGTGGCCCGCGCCCGTACTGGCCGCCGCCGCGGTGGTGGCGGTGAGCGGGTACGAACGGCTGCGGCCCACACCCGGGCTGCGCTCCGTACGGGTCCACGAGGGCGGGCTGGTGCTGGTCTCGGCCGGCGGCGGCGAGGAGCCGCTGCCCTGGCGCGCGATGGAGGCCACCGAGTACTCCCCGGGAGGTCCGCACGGGGAGTACGAGCACGGGCGAATATGGCCGGCGGGCGCGGACGAGCCGCTGGTGCTGGCGCACCTGGGCGGGCTGGGCAGGCTGTTCCGGGAGCTGGAGGAGCGCCTCTCCCCCGGGCTCCGGGCCGCCCTGCACGAGACGCTGCGCGCGGAGGGGAGCGTCCGCTTCGTCCGGGGGCGACTGACGGTGACGGCCGGCGGGCTGGTGCACCGGCCGCCGCACCCGCTCGCCGCGACGGAGGCCTACCGGTGGCCGGAGGTGCACTCGGCCCGGGCCTCCGCCCTCGGCGAGCTGGAGGTCCGGACGCACTCGGCCGGTCTCCCGCTCACCTTCCCGGTGCCCAACGCCCGTGCGGCCGCAGGCTTCCTGGAGGACCTCCGGACGGCCTCCACCGGCTGACGGCCCGCCCGAGCCGAGCAGCCCCGGTGCAGGTTCCCGCAGGTTCGCGCAGGCCCGCCCGGGCCCGCCCCCTAGGGGGCGCCACAGTGCCTTCCGGAAGGGATCAGTACGCCGCTGAGTGGACGTCAGTTCCGTGGCGGGCGGCCTACGGTCGCTGACATGAGCCGACTCCGTACGACCGCCGCCGCTGCGGCCCTGCTGCTCGCGCTGCCGCTGTCCGTCGCCGCCGCCGCGCCGGCCCTGGCGGCCGCGCCCGCCAACTCCGCCACCGCTCCCGCGAACCCGACCACCCGGGCCGCCGCCCAGGTCGAACTCCCCCGCCCGACCGGGCCGTACGCGGTCGGGCAGGAGGTCCTGCACCTCGTGGACCAGAACCGTCCGGACCCGTGGGTGCCCGCCGCCGGTCCGCGCCAGCTGATGGTCTCGATGTACTACCCCGCGCACGCCGGGACGGGCACCCCCGCCCCGTACATGACGCCCGCCGCGGCCCGCGCGCTGCTGGACGGGAAGCTGCCGGGCAACACCATCCCGACCGAGGCGGTGTCCGGCACCCGGACGTGGGCGGAGTCCGGGGCCCGCCCCCAGGGCGGCCACTACCCGCTGGTGGTCCTCTCGCCCGGCTTCACCATGCCGCGCGCCACGCTCAGCAGCCTCGCCGAGGACCTGACCAGCCGCGGCTACGTCGTCGCGCTGGTCGACCACACCTACGAGAACACCGGGACCACCTTCCCCGACGGCCGGACGCTCCCCTGCGAGGTGTGCGGGACGCTGAGGACCCAGGAGGCCTGGGAGGCCCTGGACGCGAGCCGGGCGAAGGACGTCTCCTTCGTCATCGACCAGTTGACCGACCGCCCGCACCCGGCCTGGCGCTACGCCCGGCTGATCGACCGCGACCGGATCGCCATGGCCGGACACTCCGCCGGTGGCGCCGCCACCGTCCCGGCCCTGCTCACCGACGACCGGATCCGGGCCGGGGTCGACCTGGACGGCACCATGGACTACCTGGTGCCCGAGTCCGGCATCAAGGGCAAGCCGTACCTGATGATCGGCCACCCGCTGCCCGGCGGCGGCGAGGACGAGAGCTGGCTCAGGAGCTGGCCCCGGCTGGACGGCTGGAAGCGCTGGCTGACCGTCGACGGCACCGACCACGGCAGCTTCACCGACTTCCCGCTCTTCTTCGACGGGCTCGGCCTCCCCAAGGGCCCGGACACCACCATCGGCAGCCAGCGGGCCGTCGCCCTCACCCGGCAGTACGTCGGGGCGTTCTTCGACCTCCAGCTGAAGGGCGTCCCCCAGCCGCTGCTCGACGGGCCGAGCGCCGCCAACCCGGAGGTGCGGTTCACCTCCTGACGGCCGTCCCCGGGGCAGCGATTTCCGAGTGACAGCGGTTCCCGGGCGGGGCCGTCGGCAGCGCGCCGGCGGCCCCGTCGGCGTACGGGCGCTCTGCCGACGGTCAGCCGGGCAGCACTGCCGCCGAGGCGATCGGTTCGAGCAGCGGGTGGGGGCGGACCAGGGCGCGGGAGACCGGGTCCTCGCGGTGGCCGCCGGCCCGGGCGGGGTTGGGGCGCATGACGACCGCGGTCGGCGGGACGGGCCCGCCGCCGCAGGCCGGGCAGACGCCGACGAGGTCGAGGTCGGTGCCGCAGACGGCGTGCGCGAAGAGGTGGTACGGGCCCCCCTCGGTGGCGTGCCGGCCGCCCCAGCGACTCAACTGGTAGAGCGGGCCCCAGAGTTCGAGGCCGGTACTGGTCAGCAGGTAGCCGTGGCGCAGCGGCGCCCGCTGGTACGGCTCCTTTCGCAGCACCCCGGCCGCGACCAGGGCGTTGAGGCGCGAGGTGAGGACGGCGCGCGGGATGCCGAGGTGGGTGAGGAAGTCGTTGAAGCGCTGCACACCGTAGAACGCGTCGCGCACGATCAGCAGGCTCCAGCGCTCGCCGACCACCTCCAGGGCGCGGGCCAGCGCGCACTCCTGCAGTTCGTAGTCGGTTCCCAGGGCCATGGGCGTCAGCCTAGTCCACCCCTCTAGTGGGTTCAATGAACAGACCAGCGGTGGTAGCGTGCCATTCGAGACGAAGGTTCATTCACCAGACCGTGAAGGTCCGGCCCTCGGAGGGAACACCCATGCCCCCCGCACCACCTGGCTCCTCACCCGCCTCCTCCCCCGCCCCGGGCCCGCGCGTCCGGCCCGGGGCCACGCTGGCGACCACCGCGGCGGCGACCGCCCTGACCACCGTCGCGTACACCGCCCCCACCGCCTCGCTCGCCGCCACCGCCCAGGCCGCCCACCTGGGCGCCTCCGGCCGCACCTGGATCCTCACCGGCACCCTGGTCGGCATCTCGGCGCTGCTGCTCACCGCCGGGAGCGCCGCCGACGACCACGGCCGCAAGCGGGTCTTCACCTTCGGCGTGCTGCTGTTCGCCGCCGCCGAGGCGCTGGCCGCCCTCGCCCCCGGCGGCGCCGTCTACCTGGCCTCCCGGGTGCTCCTCGGCGCCGCCTCGGCCGCCGTCCTGGCCCCCGCGCTCGGCCTGATCAGCCACGCCCACCCGCCCGGGCCCGGCCGGATCCGGGCGCTCGGCGTCTGGGGCGCGGCGGTCGGGCTGGGCATCGCGATCGGGCCGGTGTACGGCGCCCTGGTCCAGCAGTGGGCCGGATGGCGCGCGGTCAGCGGCGGGATCGCGGTGGCCGCGGCCGTGGTGGCCGGCTGCGCCGCCGGGGTCCTCACCGAGTCACGGGCCGAACGCCCGCGTGCCCTCGACCCGTACGGGGTGCTCACCCTCGCCGCCGGCACCTCCTGCCTGATCGCCGGACTGGCCGAAGGCCGCGGCGGCTGGGGACAGCCCGCCGTGGTGGCACTGCTGGCGGGCGGGGTGCTGCTGCTGGCGGCGTTCGCCGTGGTCGAGGCGAAGGTCCGGGAGCCGATGCTGGACCTCGCCCTGTTCCGCAGCCCCGGCTTCATCGCGGCCACCGGCGGGGCGCTGTTCACCGGGCTGGCCCTGGTCGGCTTCATGAGCTACCTGCCCACCCTGCTCCAGGGCGTGCTCGGCCTGTCCGGCCCGGCCGCGGCCGGCGTGCTGGCCCTGTGGTCGGGCCTCTCGGTGGTCTCCGCGCTCCAGGCCCGCCACCTGGCCACCCGCCTGCCCGCCACCGCCCAGGTCGCCCTCGGCCTGCTCGTCTGCGGCACCGGCGAGGCCGCGCTGTACGGGCTCACCCCCGGCTCGTCCTGGCTGCGACTGGCCCCGGGACTCGCCGTCGCGGGCATCGGCAGCGGCATCCTCAACGCGGCGCTCGCCCGGCTCGCGGTCAGCGGCGTCCCCGCACACCGGGCCGCCATGGGCTCCGGTGCCAACAACACCTCCCGCTACCTGGGTTCGGCCCTCGGCGTGGCCCTCACCGTCACCGTCGCCGGCTCCCCCCACCCCACCGCCCACACCCTCGCCGCAGGCACCGACCGGGCCACCCTCACCGCCGCCGCCCTCTGCCTCCTCGGCGCCCTCCTCGCCCTCGCCGCCCACACCACCGAATCCCGCACCACCCACCCCACCCCCGTCCCGTGAGCCACCGGGACCCCCTCCCACCCCCGCGAGACACCAGAAGTCGACCCATCCGACTTCCGCCGCGGCAGCTGAAACGCCTCCCCACCTGCGGCAACACAGGCACCGGTTTTGTCGGCAACGGTTGAGGTTCTGGACGACTTTCCGTGACCCAGAACCCAAATTGAGCCGCTGCCGATGCCATTTGCCGCAACACGTGGCCTGAAGCAGCGAACCCCGGAGCCGCCGGGGCCAGTTCAGGCGCCAGCACCGCGCAACCGGTCCGCCCGAACCACCACCCCAAGGCATACGCGGAAGGCCTCCGGACGACCGCGCCGAGGCCAACGGACAATTCGCGAGCAGACCGGGAGCCCACACACGGAAATCCCACCCTCCAAGCGCACAAGAAGTCGGCTCAATCGACTTCCCACGCACACCCAGGCGGAAGGACCCTCCCCGGCTCCGCCGACATCAACCGGGGCTCGCCCGCCTGAAGTGCGAGCCGGACACCGGCGAAGCGGGCACCCCGACCAAACGCCCCGTACTGAATAGCGTCACTGGGCGAGGCGCACGAAGTCGACCGGGCCGACTTCTCGCGCATACACCGGCTCGGGGCCCTGGCGGAGGCCGGAACGACAGGAACTGCGCTCGGGCAGGAAGCACGGAAAGTCGGCTGGATCGACTTTCCGCGCGCAACCCACCGATCCGTCGCGGCAGTGAAGGCCACACCGCCATGGACAACACCTGGGAATGGGGTGCAGGAAGTCGGCGCGGTCGACTTCCTGCGCGCAGCCGAGGTGGGCTGCTTCCGGACGCTCGCGCCGAGGCCAACAGATAGCGCGGCACAAGCGAAGCAAGCCCTGGCAATACGCCGCCTGGCGAGCAGGATCACTGGAGCAGGACATGGGAAGTCGGCCAAGCGACTCTGCTGGCGAAGTATTCGATCTAGGGCCTGTGTGATGTTGTGATCAGTTGGGTGGTCGCACGAGGTCGTCTATCCAGATCATTGAGGCGCGGAGGTGGAGGCCTGCGAGGTAG